>NZMM01000043.1 GCA_002694585.1 Methanobacteriota archaeon | reverse complement strand
CGGTCTTGCCCTGTCGCTTCATCTGTTCCACGAGTTGTTCGAGCAGGCGGTCATGTTCAGCGTCGCTGATGCCAAGCCGGCGCCGCTCTTCCCACAGGAGCAGTTGCTCGGTGCGGGACAAGACCGCGTCCTTGAGGTACAACTCCAGGGTGCGGCGGTAGGCATCACGGTCTGAAATGGCGTATACGATGGTGTCGCCGGGAAGGCGATCGGCGTGATGTTGGATGACGTTCCCGAGGTTGAGGGCCTCGTCATAGGACAGGTGACGACGGTCCAGGTCGTTTTGGATGGAGGAGGCGATCTCCTGAAGCGCGTAGCGGGTTGGAGCACGCTGAATTCGCTTGAGGTAGCGGCGGCAGCGACGGGACATACGTACCGCTGCCATAGTCCATACTTTTCCTGCCGGTTCTTGAAAGAATCGCCAATCGCACCCGAGTCTACCCGGAGTGATTTGCCATCCATTCATATCGCATAAACGTTACTTATTGATTGATTTGCTGCCCGAGAGGACGACCAACAGTTCATACAGGCCCCACCCAAGGACGCTCCATGACCGAGCCCGCCACCTTTGAAGTCGGACAGCTTTCACCCGCCTTCACAGCCAAAGATGCAGCAGGAAACACGCATGATTTGAACGCAACCTTGGCTGAGGGGAAGCACGTCATCCTCTACTTCTATCCGCGTGACAGCACGCCAGGATGCACCACGCAGGCCTGCGACTTCAGGGACAACATGGCCCGGCTCAACACGGAATCCTACGTCGTGTGGGGCGTGTCCAAAGACAGCGCCCGCTCCCACGACAACTTCTCCACGAAGCAGGACCTCAATTTCCCGCTCCTCCTTGACGAGGACGGAAGTCTCCACGAAACCTTCGGCACCTGGCGCATGAAGAAGAACTACGGCAAGGAGTACATGGGATGCTCCCGTTCGACGTTCGTGATCGCGCCTGACGGCACCTTTGCCTGGGCACGCTACAACGTGCGTGCCAAGGGGCACGTCGAGATGCTGATGCGCGAATTGGGACTCGGAGCGTGAAGGCCTGAGCGAGGAAGCCCGACGCACGGTCTCAGCGTTCCTTGAACGCTGCATCGCCTACGCTGCTTCGTCCATCGAGCGGAAAGCGGAGCGCGGCGAGGACACGAGCAGTTGGGAAGCCTATCGCGATCACACCGCGTTCGCCCTGGACGAAGTCAGCACAGGCCGCCTCGACGCTTGGTTGAGCGGACAGGGCGACGATCAGCCTGCACGAACGACGCAGCGCCTGATGAACGGCCACGCCACGTTCCACATGGACGAGCTCGACCACTCCTCTCGCGCCCAGCTCTTGACCGCCACGCTGTCGCCCCGCCCGCTGGTGCTGGTCGCCACCACAGACCAACACGGACAGCACAACCTTGCACCGATGACATCGCTCAGCGTCGTGTCCAACAGCCCACCGCTGGTGGTCATGTCCCTCTCAAGCGACCGTGAGGGCAGGGCTCGAGACACCTTGCTCAACCTGAGGGAATGCCCCAATGCGACGCTGTACGTCCTGCTCAGCGGGCCGGATGACGCCGACTTGGTCGCGCAAACGGCACCCTCCGTCCCAAGGGGCACGTCCGAATGGGACGCTGTGCCTCACGCGACGGACCCCGAGGGCCGACCCTTCCTTGATCGGGCGGCAGCTGCCTTGCAGGTTCGGATGGTCGATGAATTCCCGCTGCCTGACGCCGTGGCCAAGCTGGTCGTGCTTCGTGTGGATGACGTCATGCTGCCTGAGGCGTCCACGAACGCGGCGGCCCTCGACGTGTTGTGTCAACATGGCCTCGATCGGCTGATGGCGAGCCCCACCGGTTGGTCTCAGGTGATCGATCACCGCTCGTCCTGAAGGGCGCGCCATGTGCGCTGTAGCCCGTCTTCGAGCGACGTGCTGGCTTCCCAGCCGAGACGTTGCTTGACCGTGTCCACCTCGGGCCGACGGCGACGCGGATCACCCGGGTTGCCCGGCTGATTCCCGCTGACCGAAGCGCCGGTCAGGGCGCTGATGTGTGCGGCTAAATCGGCGATGCTGGTCTCGACCTGTGAAGCGAAATTGAAGGCCGAGCCGGCGAGCGGGCCGGACCCATCGACGGCCTCGTCCATGCGCCCCAAGCGTTCCAATCCGGCAACCACGTCGCCGACCCACGTGAACGAGCGGGTTTGTCGGCCGTCACCGTGCACCGCAAGGGCGCGTCCATCGGCCGCCCGCTCGAGCATCATCGCCACCACTTGTCCGTTCTGCCCGCCGCTGGCTCGGGGGCCATAGGCGTTGCATGGACGGGCGATGCGCACGTCGAGGCCTTGCTGTACCGCGGCCTGTGCCATGACCTCAACGAGGTATTTCGAGGCCCCGTAACTGTGACGCAGGTGCTCTTTCGGAGGCGTGAAGGTGGAACGCTCGTCGTGGTGGTTCCTGTCCGGGGCCTCGCCGTAGGCTTCCGGCGACGAGGCCATCACGAGCCTTGCCCCCCAACGGCGTGCTGCCTCGATGGCCTGCAAGGCGCCGTTGACCGCGACGTCGATGACGTCGATGGCCTCGCGGTCGAACCGAGCGGTGCCGTTGACTGCCCCGAGGTGGTGGATGAGGCCGCACGGGCCGACCGCCTGCTCCACGGCCAACCATGCCTCTGGGGAGCGCACGTCGCCTTCGATGAGNNGAACACCNGGNGGGCACCGCTCGAGCGATGAGCGCGACCCGTTGTCCATNACCACCACATCGTGGCCCTTTTCGACCAAGAGGTCAACCAAATGTGACCCAAGAAAACCCGTTCCGCCCGTGACCAACACCGGCCTCATGACCTCACCCCTGTGGTCCAGCGCGCTCGAGCACCTTCAGATGCACGGCGCCACCGGCCTCGCGAACAAGCTCGACCAAGTCGCCGTCGTTGACCGCAAGGCACGGGTCCTCGTCGAAACCATGCGCATAGGGAAGACCGAGCAGGGAAGCGGCAGGAAGCGACAATGGACAGACGTCCCTGTTGACGATGGCCGTTGGACCACGCCCTCGATACATCAACCCCATCAGGACGTAGGGAGCGACCGTGGAGCCGGACCCTTTCGGGTAGATCAGGACCTTGCCCTCGATCGGGCGACCGTCCAACGGATGGCCGCGCTCGTCGATTTCGCCCGTTTCGCGGTCGACGTAACCGAGGTACGTGATGGGCACATCGGTGACCATCGCACGCCCAACCACGCGGTATTCGGGCTGGGACGACAAGCCTTCACCGGCCAGTGCACAGTCTGCGTCTTGGTGGCTGACGTTGCTNTGTGGGACGTGATGCGAGCGATCNCCAAGGTCCGGACGAGGCCCCTGCACCAATTCAGGATTGAACGCGTGCGCCACGCACGTCTCGATGTCNGCCACGCTGGTGGGGATGCGGTTGAGCCCGCTGGTCAGGTAATGCTCGGCCTTCATCGAATTCGTCAGCAGGTGGTTGAAGCGCTCGCGGTTGTACGGCGTCACTTCTGGGCAGGTGTCCTTCAACACCACCGCTCCGCTCTCCTCGAGCACCGCCAACGAGCCGTCCGCAGCGGCCAAGGCGTGGTTCTCTCGGCTGGTGAACATCCACAGTCGGCCGCCAGGAATGCGGGCACCCATTTCGGCGTGTGCCCTGACCGCAGAGGCCGTGAGCCGAATCTCTTCGAGGGAGGCTTGTGGACAGCCGATGACGACGAGGTCGACGGTCCCCTGCGGTGNGAGTTCCTCCTTTCGCTTCGCGAGGGCTGCGTCATCGAAGACCAGCGTGCCTTGCCAACCGCCCTCTGGAGGNGCCCACTCCGCCTCACTTCGCGTCAGTGGAGGGTCGTCGGAAACGCCGTTGACCCACAACATCGGCGTGCCGTAGTTCGCAGCCGCCGCGGTCAGGGCCTTGCGTTCTGCGAAGGTCATGCCGGNCTCGAGACCGAGGATGAACGGCATTGGGCCCCAAGGCATGGACCAGCCCGGTTCAGCNTGGGCGCCGATCCAGTCGCCGAGGATCGAGTAATCCGCCAAGGTGCGGAGTTCCGCGGTCACGCTGACGCGGATGTTTGGCACCCGATGGCGGTCAAGGTGAAGCCCCCAACGCGGTGCAAAACCGGTCAGGGCCGTGGCCAAAGCCGACAGGCCCGATTCGCGGTTGGTCCGCATCTTGGTCCANGAATTNGCAAAGCACACCGCGTTGGATTCCGCCCAGCACGCGATGCCTTCNTCGAGCTCCTCCCCGCGGTCGTACGGCGTGCAGGACAACGTGGGGCGGATGCCGAGTTTGGTGTAGGCGTCCACGATGTTGAGTTGGGCTTCCAAGAAACCCTCGCGNCCGAGNTCCATCTCCTCCATGCGGTCCGCATCGCANCCTGCCGNGTTGAGCGTGGTGGGGATGCTTACCCCGAGGCCACCCTCCNGAGTCAGGTCCTCAAGAAAGCGGACCAAGCCGTCNCCACCGGTGATGACCGAGACGCCGGACACGTGGGAATCCTTGACCTCGACGAAGGAGGANGCGCCCGCCGTCAACGCGAGGTCAACGACCAAGCGTGCGCCTTTCTGGCGGGTCGGACCCTCCGCTCCGTCNAGTTGAGCCTGCAGGCGCGGTGGCAGGTCCATGGNATGCGGTTGTGGAGGAAGGCCCTCAAGCCTGCCGGAGCCCGGNGGTTGATTTCGGCATGACCCAANCCTGGCTGATTTGGCCCTAATCGCGCCAATCATGGCGGCCCGCCAGAGGCATCCGCCAACCCTGACCGAAGGCGCGCACGCTGACCCGAGGGGCCGGNGGCATCTGCCAGCGCTTGTGCTCGTTACGCCCCATGCGGGCAAGCACATCGGCGACCACCGCAGCCTCCTCGCCGCGTGCCACGATGGCGGCGTGGTCGAGCCCTTCTTCGATGTGTGCGCGAAGGATTCGGTCCAGCACGGGATAGGGCGGCAAGGTGTCTTCATCGACCTGGTCCGGGGCCAATTCAGCCGAGGGNGGTTTGGTCATCGTGGANGCGTTGACCGGCTCGTCCCTGCCCTGNGCNCGNGCNCGCGCGTTGAACACGTCGGCCATCGCGTAGACGTCCATCTTCCACAGNTCCCCAAGCGGCGCATAGCCGCCTGCCATGTCACCGTACAGCGTGCAGTAACCCTGCGCCAGTTCGGACTTGTTGCCGGTGGCGATGGCCATCGCACCTTCCGCATTGGCGTGTCCCATGACCAGCAGCGCCCGCAAGCGTGCTTGCAGGTTCTCGCCAGCAACGGCGTGTCCGGTGCGGAGCACGTCNCCGAGGAGGGTTTCGGCCGGCTNATGCATGGCGTCCAAATGGAGTTCTGAGAAGCGCATNCCCAAGGCCTCTGCCGTCCAGCGCGCATCGTCACGGCTGTGCTGCGAGGAATGACGTGACGGTAAGGCCAGGCCGTGCACGGCCTCGGGACCAAGCGCTTCCACGGCCACGCAGGCCGCNACGGCCGAATCGATGCCNCCGGACAAACCGAGCACGATGCGATGAAGCCCTGACTTCCGGCAATAATCTGCAAGACCNGTGACCACCGCGTCAACGAGGCCCTCGGCTCCCGTGACGGTCGGCGCGGCTTGGTCCGGATGCAACAGAAGGCGTTCGTGTGCGCCAATGGAAAGCGCATCCGCAGCGTTGGAGGGCGTCCATGTGGAGGAAGACGGGTCGTTGAGGTCGACGGTGAGCACACCCTCGGCCCAAGACGGAGCGAGCACGACCGTGCCGTCGGGCCACGCTGCGATGGATGAACCGTCGAACACAAGGTCGTCGTTGCCGCCGACTTGGTTGGCCAACAGGAAAGGCGTGCCCAAACGGGCGGCGGCGGTTCGAGCGACCGTGATGCGGTCGGCGACCTTGGCGTGGTGAAACGGGGAGGCAGACAGGTTCACNGTGGCGGAGAGGGTGGCGTCCTGACGGACCAAAGCGGCAAGTTGAGCCACGGGATCCACACCGTAGTCCACCGGCGTCANGCCAGCGGCCTGCCATGCGTCTTCGCAGACGGTGATGCCCAAATCCATCCCGCCCGCGCCCCGGACCAAGCCCGGGCGAGAGCCCGGTCGGAAATACCGGGCCTCGTCAAAGACGTCGTAGGTGGGCAGGAGNTGCTTGTGNGCCACNACCTTGCCTCGAAGNCCCTCACCGACGGCCACCACGCCGTTTGCGGGCGCCATCTCACGGTCGGNGCCTGGGACCGGGGTTCCGATNAGCGTCGGAATCGCAGGGCTGCACGCCTGCGTTTTTTCGAAGGCGGCTTGAACAAAGTCTGGTGACATCAGGAGGTCTCGTGGAGGATAGCCGGTGATGGCCAATTCCGTGGAAACCGCCACGGCAGCGCCCGCGCTCTTGGNCTGCTCAACCAAAGCAAGCAANCGCTTCGCATTGCCAGCAAGATCCCCGACGGTGGGGTCCGCCTGAAGCAAAGCGATGCGCATGAGGCTCAATCCTTCCTCGTGCACCTGCCTCATAGGGCTAATGGCGGCATCAGCCGTGCCGTCGGTCGACGCCGTCCGCGCCACGGTACCACCACGAGCCGTCGTTGGGGTCATGGTACCACCACACGCCGTCCGCGCCTTGCGTCCACCCGTCCGAGGCCGCTTGAGCCTCTGGGGCCGCTTCGGTGCTGCTGCTAGCGGCNTCTGCAACGGCAGAGGACGCGGCCGCAACCTCTGGCTCGTCAAAGGCCTCGTCGTGTTCGTCCTCGTAGTCGTCCTCGAAGTCGTCGTCCCAATCGTACGTATCACGGGAGCCTTGCCGCGAGGTGGCTCGGGCNATGAAGAGGAGGAAGAGGNTGATCACCAGAAGCGCCACCACGCCGACGGCGCTTCCNAGCAGCGGGTTGACCGTGCCAAAGATGCGTTCGGACAGCTCGGCTTCTTCTTGGACGCGAACGTCGACCACNGGGCCGCTTGCGACGTCNCCGTTCGGCAGGACCACTTCGATCCACTGAGCTCCTGGAGCATCCGGCTTCCAGTCAACGGCAACCGTCCCGACGGCACCCTGAGCGATGGCGAGGGTTTGGGACCGAAGCAGGCTTCGCGTGCCGTCGATTTGGACGATTTCGAAGCGAACGTCGACNTCGCCGTCAAGACTTCCNACGTTTTCCACGGCGGCTTCGACCACGGTCTGATCGCCTGTGGTCAAGCCAAGGCTGCCGTAGGTGACCGCCGTTGGCGCAATGTCGAATTCGGGCCGGTAATACTCCATCGCCCATGCACCATCGGCGCCGCTTTGCCCGCGTGCATCCAACAGGTGCACGGCTTCGTTGCCGGCGAAATCGCGGGCTTCGAGCGCCACGGCGACCGTCAGCCGCTCCTCGAGCATGCTCGGGTCGATGCCGGACAGGTCGATGGTGCCCTGCACTTCCAGGCGCAGTCCGACGTTCAGCGTGGACAGGAGTTTCAGCGGAACACGACCGTCGCGGAGTTGTTCTCCGGTGCTGTCGTCGGTCACCCACCACATCAGTTCCAGGGTGGTGTAATCCAGTCCACCTTCTTCTTCCACCAACAGGGTGACCTCGTAGGTGGTGGGCTCAAGGGCTCGCCCNGGGAGGGGTGAGACCACTTCGACCACCGCAGGTCCGAGGCCGTCAACGACCATCCAGCGAACGGCCGTGGCCTCGTCGGTNACGTCGCGCCCGCCCTCTGGAAGGCAAGCCACGCCCCACGTCAACGGCAGGGTTCCACCGNAGCCTGGAGCNAACATCTCAGCGTTCCAAATGCCGTTTCGCGCGACCACCTTGGTCGAGCGCCCCGCGAGGGANACCTCGACCTCGCAATCGAAGACCGGGGCTTCCTCCGTCGCGGCGAATTGGATGGCTCCGAACACCTCGAAGCGGCTGCCGGGCGTCAGCCGGGCACCGTCCTCGAGCATCGTACCTTGGGACAAAGTCAGTTTGACACCTTCGGAAGGCATCTCGAGCTCGGCAGAGAAGGACCANGCNGCCTCGTCGAAGCCCGTTTGGGCCTGATTCCCAGCACGATCGACCAGCACCAGCCCAGGAACGCGGGTCAAATCACCGAGGTCCGGCGTGTTCCATGCCAGTTCGAAGGTCACCTCGAGGGTCATGTCCTTCTCGAAGGGGTGCGCATCAAGCACCGCACCACGAATGCGGCAGGTCTCCACGATGACCAGGTCGGTCATCGAGGTGCAGTTCCCTGTGTCCACGTCATACGCAACCGCCATCGGCGAGGCGGGACGGTCGTAGGCAAGGTGGAACTCGACGGTGGACAAGTCGCTGAGCCCGTTTTGCTCTTGCATGTCGATGCTGACGCTGTAGGGCGTACCGGGATGCAAGACCGAGCGGGCCTCGTCGTCGAAGCGGAAGGCATCTGAAGGGATGACGGGAGCGGTATCGGGCCCAATTTCGTAGATGAACAGGTGCTTGTTGCGCTCGGCCGAGCCGCCGTCCTCGAGCAGGTGGCCGGCCTCGTCGCTGCCGGTCAGGAAGACCGCCACGCGCTCACCGTTCAGCCCAGAGCGGTCGTCGAGCAGCAGCGTGTAGGTGCCCGTGGACGCGGTGAGGTCATCGGGCGGGAACAGGGCAACGCGCGTGTGCTCGCCTTCGTTCGGCCAGCGGTCACCGTTGTCGTCATCGCGCCACTCGAACCAGACCATGGCCTCGAGGTCGTCTGGNAGGAGGACGTGGTCCATCACGTCGATTTCGAAGCGTTGCGTACCAGAGGGCATGCGGTGGTCNTAAGNCTCGATNTCCACGNCGAGCACACGTGGGGCCATCGGGTCGATGGTGAAGGTGCGGTTGATGACCGATACCGGTCCCGTACCAAGTCCTGAGGTCGACACGATCCGTACCTCCCACGTTACCGAACCAAAAGTGTAGGGCGCAACGGTGGGGAAGACGAGTTTGCTGCTTGCCGGCGCATCTTCGACGGCGACCAAATCTTGCCCGAGCCAAATCTGGACCTCCGCGTCTCCAGCGAGGAAGGGCTCGTGGTTGAGGGGTGCCTGTTCCCAACCCAAGTCAACGGTCACGTTCACCGGGGTTCCGGCGATGAGGNAGGTCACATCAGGCAAGATACCTCCTGCGGAGGTGGCGAAGGACACGCCGTCAAGCACGAGATCGTCGTCGACGCCAGCGCCGCCGTCCGTCCATCGGTAGGTGGCCGGCATTGAATACACGCCGTCACCGTCCACCATGCGCAGGTCGAGGTCNACGGCGGGGGCATCGTCCCAAAGCGAGGTCAGGCGGAAGACGACCTGCACCTCAGTTGATGTGCTGAAGCCGCCCATGCCAAGGCCGNTTTGCACCGTCACCGGCGCTTCTGGATGAAGCTCCACGAGGCCCGCGTTACCGGAAAGGGTCACAGGTTGGCTGCCACCGAGCGGGATGAACCAGCCGTCCTGCTGGNCTCACGGNNGCGACGTCNANNCGNAGNGCNACGGCGCTGGNNTCGTGNAGGAAGGTCGCGTTGAANTTGCGCCANNCNGANGAGGGNACCACCGGNGANGNNNCNCCCNCCACCATGGTCGCGTCATGGACGGCGATGGTCGCGACGGTCGTGGCGTCTTGAAGGGTCAGGCTCACNCGCCCNGGGGTGCTCGCAAGCAGGTCGAGGTCAAGGGTGCCGTCGCCGGTGCTGAGACGGGCCGCATTGGCGGCGAGAAGGAGTGCATCGCTGCCGCTGGAGGTCAAGGTGATGCTCGCGGTGCTTGGAGCAGAAAGCGCGCCAAAGGTCACGTTTCCACTGGCGTTGACTTCAAACTCAATCTGCCGGTAGCTGATGCCCTGCTCGGGCAAGGAGGCACCACCGATCAGGGCTTGTCGGAGGATTTCCACCTGGTCTGGATCAAGTTCAATGCGGTGCGCTGGCGCGGGTTCAACCGAATCGGTGAGGACCGCGATGCCGTTGACAAGGAGGGTCCACCCGCTGACGTTGCCGTTGGCGGAGCGAACGGTCATGCCGAAATCGAGGAGTTCCGTGGGCGCCCAGAGGTCAACGCTCGCCCGACCTGAAGGGTTCACCGTGGTCGACGTGGTCGTGCTTCCATCGATGAACCGGTCTTGCCATCCCCATGCGCCAATGCCCTGCACGGTCGTGGCTGGCCCCCATTCATCGCGGCCGTCGAGGCCCAAATCAAGGCGGGGCGCCGTTGGGCGTTCTCCGCTCAGCGCGTCGGCNCGTACCCAAGCCACCCACCACGAACGAGGCACCTGCACCCAAGTGCCGTTGGTCGCGTTGCCGGTGCTGTTGCCGGTGCTGTTACCGGTGCTGTTGCCGGTGCTGTTACCGGTGCTGTTGCCGGTGCTGTTGCCCGTGCTGTTGACGTAGACGGAATCCACGATGCCNAGGAAGCGAAGTTGTACGGCCGCGGCGTGTTCGTCAGCGGCAAAGGTGTGCGGCAAGGTGACGTTGCTCCACGTGGTCTGGGAAGGAAGGCGCATTTGCGCGGTCACGTTCTCAGCACCGGCGCTGAGGCGCCATGCCTCTGGGGCGAGGTCGCTGTGNATCCATGGCGTGGTCAGCCACCCACCGTCGTCGCCCTCNACGCGCATNCCTTCGGAGACATCGGTGGGTGAAGCGACGCTNCCCGGCACGTCTGCGATGTCGTATTCGGTCCATCCGATGGACGCGTTCATCTCCCAACCGGTGGTCTCCGGATCCGCCCAAAAGTGGTCCGCCCAACGGCCGTCGAGGTGCAACGCGTGCACGGTTGGCATGGCGCCGCCAGCACCCGGGAGCATGGTCAGATGAATGCGAATTTCATCGTGGACGTGCGCATCCAGCAAGCCAAGATCAATCAGCGGTCCCGTGCGGTTTTGGTGGGTCGAAATGGGCATGGCGTTGCCGTCGAGGACGGTCCAGAGCAGTTCGGAACCGGCAGGAAGTTCGGCTTCGATGCTCACGTCCGACCAGCGTCCTTCCTCGACGTTGCTGACGCCTCCGCCCCAACCGATGGTGGGGGAGGTCCACTCCGAAACCAGCGGCGCAGCAAGGCGAACGTCATCGATGAACCAGTAGTCGCAGCAGGTGCTGGATCCAGAGGTTTGGTGGAANCGGATTTGCGCGTTCGCGTGCAGCGCCGCGCTCGGCAGGTTCCAACTGAAGAAGGTCCACGTGTTGTTTGANGCAGGCGACCCGGACACGGTNTGGAGGTTGTTCCAACCGTTGGAAGCGGTGCGGTACTGGATGCGAAGGTCCTCGTTGGCATCCGGCTCTTCACCGCAGGACGAGGAACCCTGTCGGATCATCACGTGAAGGGGCATGGACGGCACGCCAGACAAGTCGAGGCTTGGTGAGGTCGCGTAGGTTGAGCCCGCATAGGTTCGGATGGCACCGCCTGATGATCCATTGAGTCCACACGCGGGCGAAGTCACCCTCGACGCATAGNTGTTGGAGAAGGTCCATCCAGGTGCGCCGGCGTTGAAGTCCCAAAACTGAGCGCCACCGGAGCCGACCAAGGCCCCTCCAGCGGTCGACACGCCGTCGGACACCGCATCGGGATGGTCCCACGCATCGCTTCCGGTCCATGAAAATCCGTCTCGGGCGCCATCAACGGAAGGCTCCATGACGACTTCGAGGGAGGTCAGCGGATTGCGGTTGGGCAGGTCGATCCACGCCGGGTCCTTGGCGGCGTTGGGGCCGACGTCCACGTCAACGGTCGATCCAAGGGTCAGTTCGGGTCCGCTGCCTCGAGAGGCAGAGGACGGACTCAGCGCCTCGTCGAAGACAGGTGCAGGCACCATCGGAGAGAAACTGGCGAGGATGAACAGCAAAAGCAGGGCGCAGGGCAACCCCCTACCGCGCGCGTCATCCATAGGGCACGCCTGCACCTCACGGGACTTGAATGCTTCACCGTTGGACCGAATTGCAAAACGAGCGGGGAGAGGTTGAAGACGAGGCCCTTGGTGCTCGGCGCATGCCTCGCCCCTCGCCTGCGGGCGACCTCGACCCGGTGGCCCTCGAAGGGGACCTGCTGAAGCGGTGGTCCGAGGAAGGTGCGTTCGAGGCGTCCATCGAAGCACGCCGTGGCGGCGCGCCCTTCATTTTCCTCGAGGGACCGCCGACCGCGAACGGAAAACCGGGCATCCACCACGTCGTGGCTCGGACCTACAAGGACCTCGTCTGCCGTTGGAAAACGATGCAGGGCTTCGTCGTTGAGCGAAAGGGCGGTTGGGACACCCACGGCTTGCCGGTGGAAATCGAGGTGCAGAAGCGCCTCGACCTGATGTCCAACGAGCAAATCGAAGCCTTTGGCATGCAGGCGTTCAACGACGCTTGCCGTGAATCCGTTTGGACCTACGAACAAGCCTGGCGTGAAATGACGGAGCGCATGGCGTACTGGGTGGACCTCGACGAGCCGTACGTGACCCTCGACAACAGCTACGTGGAGTCAACTTGGTGGGCCATGAAGCGCATGTTCGACCAGGGCTTGCTCTACCGCGGGCACAAGGTGCTGCCGTACTGCCCGCAAACCGGGACCTCCTACTCCAGCCACGAGGTCGCCCTCGGCTACAAGGAAGTTGAGGAGCCCTCAGTGTACGTCAAATTCCGCCTCGTGGATGACGAGGCTTCTGTTCTCGCATGGACGACCACGCCGTGGACGCTCCCCGGCAACGTCGGCTTGGCCGTCGGGCCGGAGGTCACCTATGTTCGCGTTCGCGTGACGGCGGACCCCGAGGCGTGGGAAGGCGCTGGTGGCGCCACCGTTGGCGAGGAATTGATCCTCGCCGAGGACCTGATGGGCGAGGTGCTGCGCCATCACGTCGAGGTCGTCGAACGCATCCAAGGCGCCGACCTCGTCGGCCGCGCCTACCACCCGCTCTTCCCTGAGGCCGTGCCTCGTGGCGGTTCCACCACGGCATGGACGGTGCTGTCTGCCGATTGGGTCACAACGACGGACGGCACGGGTGTGGTCCACACCGCCGTCATGTACGGTGAAGACGACTACCACCTCGGGATGGAAGCAGGCTTGCCCGCACACCACACCGTCACGATGGACGGGACCTTCGTCGAGGGCGTCCATCCCGAACTCGACGGGCGTTACGTCAAGTCCTGCGACGAGGACATCATCCGGTTGCTCTCCTCCGAAGGCGGGCCGGGCAACAACGGCGCCGCCTCAGGCGTGCTCTACCGTGAGAAGGCCTACCTTCACGACTACCCGCACTGCTGGCGCACCGACCATCCTCTGCTCTACTACGCGATGGACAGCTGGTTCGTGCGCATGACCGCGGTCAAGGACCGCCTGCTGGCGTTCAACGACCAGGTTGAGTGGGCCCCCGATTGGGTCGGCGAGGGCCGCTTTGGCGAGTGGCTTCGCAACGTCAAGGACTGGGCCATTTCCCGTGAGCGCTACTGGGGCACGCCCCTGCCCGTGTGGCGCAGCGAAACCGGCGAAATGCTGTGCGTTGGCTCGATCGCCGAACTTCAGACCGAGGTCGAGAAGGCCAACGCCGCCGGTTTCGAGAACCCGGCCTGTCCCGACGACGTGGACCTGCACCGGCCGGTGGTGGACGCCTACACCCTCGTCAGCCCGACCGGGCTTCCGATGCAGCGTGAACCCTTCGTGATGGACTGCTGGTTCGACTCGGGCTGCGCGCCCTTTGCGCAGTGGCACCATCCCTTCGATGGCGGCGAGCGCTTCGACGCCAGCTTCCCTGTGGACTACATCTGCGAAGGCGTGGATCAGACCCGCGGCTGGTTCTACACGCTGCTCGCCGTGTCGACGACCGTGTTCGATTCACCCGCTTACAAGCGCTGCCTGTCGCTTGGCCTCATCCTCGACGCCGAGGGAAAGAAGATGTCCAAGTCGCGTGGCAACATCGTCGACCCCTGGGACCACTTCAACCGCGAAGGGGCCGACGCCACGCGCTGGTACATGGTGACCGCTGGAGCGCCGTGGAACCCGCTGAAGTTCGATTCAAACGGCGTGCGTGAGACCTACGCGAAGATGTTCCTCACCCTGTGGAACGTCTACAAGTTCCATGCCGATTATGCCGCCCTGGACGGGTACGACGCCGAGGCTTCTGAGCCAATGGACGTCGCGGACCGACCCGCGCTGGACCGCTGGGTCCTCTCCCGGCTAAACACCGTGGCTCAGGCCTATCACGAGGGCTTCGTCGCCTGGGATTACCACAAGGCCTGCCGCGAACTGGAGGATTTCGTCGTCAACGATGTGTCCAACTGGTACGTCCGCCGCAGCCGACGCCGCTTGTGGGACGGCGCCCAAACCGCCGACAAGCTCGCGTGCCAGCACACCCTCCACGAGGTGCTGACCACCGTGTGCCGCCTCGTGGCTCCCGTGGCGCCCTTCATGGTTGACGTCATCCACCGCAACCTCACCGGTGAACCGGTGCATCAGGCCGCGTGGCCCTTGGGCGTCCCCGGCGCCCTCGAGGGCGCCACCGCCGACGCCTGGGATGCGGACGCCGAAGCCGCGACGGCCAACCTGCCTCCGCAAGATGCCTCGCTCGAAGCGACCATGGCGCTGGTGCGAGAACTCGCCGAAACCGGGCGACGCATCCGTGTCGACGCCAACCGCCGCCAGCGCTTGCCGTGCCGGGAAGGATGGATTGTGGCCGGCCCGGACCTCTCTGAATTCCACGACCTGCTCGAGGAGGAGCTGAACGTCGAGGTCATTCAGGCCGAGGCGGATTTGGACCGCTTCCAGCGCCTCGTGCTCGCGCCGAACTTCCGCGCCCTCGCACCCAAGGCGCGCCAGGCGGTGAACGACATCGCGAACGCCATCAAGAACGCCGAGGATCCTGAAGCGATGCTCGCCGAGATCAACGCCGGCTCCTGCACCATCGAGGGCGTGGCCATCACGCCAGAGGACGTCGAAGTTCGACGTACGGAGCGTGAGGGCTTCGCGGCCATGACGCTCAACACGCAGGACGGCGACGCACAGGTCAGCCTCGTGCTCGACATGGCCGAAACACCTGCCCTGCTTAGCCGTGGACTGGCCCGCGACATCACCCGGCGCGTGCAGGCCCGCCGCAAGGCGCTGGACTTGGCCATTGAAGCGACCATTTCCCTGCAGGTCTGGACGACCAGCGCGCCTGAACTTGCTGCGGAGGACCGCCAGTACATCGCCAGCGAAACCCGCGCCGCTGAGGCCGTCTTCCACGACGAAGGCGACGCACCCGCCGAAGCGGAAGGCTTCGAGGTGGACGGCGCCACGGTCCACGTCCTTGTCGTCGAGGCCTGAGCGTGCGCGTGGTCAGTCTGGTCCCAAGTTTGACCGAGACCCTGTTCGACCTTGGCTTGGGCGTGAATGAGGTGGTCGGGCGCACCCCGTGGTGCATCCACCCTGCAGCAGCCCACGACGTTCCCGTGGTGGGCGGGACGAAGACGCCGAACCTGAACAAGATCCTCGGCGCCCGTCCTGAAGTGGTGATCCTCGATCGCGAGGAGAACCCGAAAGCGGTTCACGACGCGCTCGTTGAACAGGGCGTAAGGGTGCTGGTGTCCACCGTTGAACACCCTGCGGAGGTCCCAGCCCTGCTGCGGGAACTGGGTGAAGCGGTCGGCCGCGCAGAGGACGGCGAGCGCTTGGCCAAGGCCACCGAGGCCGCCCTCGCCGGGCAGCCCTCAGCCGAGGAACGCGGTCCACGCGTGACCCCGATGATTTGGCACGAGCCCCTCATGGCTGTCGGGCCACGACGCTATGCAGGAGCCTTACTGGAGGCGATGGGTTGGACCGTGCCGGACCTCGACCCCGAAGGCAACGGGTATCCCGTGGTCACGCCGGAGTTGCTCGTGGAGCACCGCATCGAGGGCCTGCTGTTGTCCAGCGAACCCCATGAGTTTGCCTTGGAGGAAGGCGAAGCCATCGCCGATGCCGTCGAGGCCTTGGGCGCTGCGCGACCATGGTGCAGGCTCATCGACGGCGAGGCGCTCACCTGGTTTGGATCGCGCACGCATCGGTCGCTCGAAGGGGCAGAGCTCCAGCCTTGAAGGCTCAATTTGTCTCGTGTGCGCCCTCGGCTCCTTCGCCAGAATCCCTCTGTTCCAAGACGGCCTTCAGCTCAGCGAATTTCTTCGGGCTTTGCACCTTGAGGAACTCAAGGTATTCTTCTGTCGTTTCGAACTCGATGGGCATGACGAAGATCTCCTCGCATTCCTGACACTGGTAGCGCTGCCCGGTCATGAAACCCATGTAGGGATAGACCTGAACGCCGAAGCAATTGGAGCAGATACGAAACGAAGCCATTGGGGCACCCGATTTGGCCACAACGGACACGGCCTATCTATGTCGCATCGGCATCCTTGCGATCACCCCTAATCGGAAGGGGGGGCATTGGGATCATTTTCCTCCCAATCTACGAAAGTTTGGCCTCCTCGCTGTTCTTCGCTTAGCCGCTCATTCAGTAGAACGGCATTAGATCCTCTTGTTTGACCACGGCAGAAGTCCCGCCAAGGCCCCCATTCAGCGTCTTCGTTATCCAGATTCGCAAGTATAGTACGCTCGCGTAATAATGCCGCATCATCCTC
>NZMM01000042.1 GCA_002694585.1 Methanobacteriota archaeon | reverse complement strand
GAGACCCACTTGTTGATGTAACGCTGGAGCATGTCCAAGGGTACCACGCCGGCGGTGATGATGCGGCGCAAGCCGTTGGATCCGGTGCCGAGGTGGAAGGACTCCTCCTTCAGCATCGGGCCCATGGAAGCCGCGAGCGGCTTGAACCCGGACGTGGACAGCATGCCGAGTTGGAACTTGCCGTCACGGTCCACGAACATCGTGTAGCAGAAGAAGTCGAGCCAGTGCGGCATGGGCCGGTTGAAGGCACCGAGCAGGCGGTCACCGTCCTGAGCGTTGCGCTCGAGGAGCTTCTGTGCCTCGCGGCGTCCTTGCTGACCGAAGTAGGTCATGAGGAGGTAGGCCATCTGCCAACCGTGGCGCTGTTCTTCGGCCATGATGCGGGCCGCAGCGTAGCGGTCGTACTCGGTGGGTGCACTGGCCAGGAGGTGGCGCTGCTGCTCGACGGAGGCGAATTCGGTGTCGCCCTGAACGGTGATCATGGTGATCATCGCGTCGCGCATGTTCTGCTGGGGCACCTGCATGGCACGTTCCCACTTGGGGCGGCCGGCCAAGTCACCGAATTCGATGACGTCGCCCGCGCGGTCCCAATCAAAGAGCACGTCGAGGTTGAAGTCGCCGAGCCAAGCGCGCTCAAAGCCAACGCGGTCTTGCCAGTCTTCGAAGTTTGCAATCCAGTCGTCCCACGTCTCCGGTAGGTTGTCCATGGTTGCCTCAAGGCGGGGTCTCCCTTGGGGTCATGGCGAACATGTTCGTATGGACATGTTCGGGGGCTCACCGTTGCTTGCGGATTTCCTCNGCGAAGGTGCTCATGACGGNCGCTTCCATCCTGTGCATCTGAGCCGACAGCGTCGACTTGGCCACGCCGAGGAGCCGTGCCATTTCGGTGATGCTGGTGCGTCGTGGCACGTCGTAATACCCCTCCCGTAAGGCGAGTTCGAACACCTGCCGTTGTTTAGGGGTGAGCAATTCNGTGCTGCTGCTCCGGGTGGAAAGCAAACGGTGAGGCAAGCCGTCCTCGCGGAAGCGCTGAATCAGGTTCTTCGCTTTGATTTGGGTGCATTCGATGGTCCACTCCACCCAGCCGTCNCGAACTTCGAAGGGGGTGTTGGGNATCACGCCAACGTCGATCAGCGGTCGAAGAAAGCCTCCACCTCCCGCGCTGATGTCCACCGACGGGTGCCGCTGGTCCAGTTCCCGCAAGGCTTCGATTTTCGGGTGGGCATCGATCGATGCGTACAGCGAGGGGCCACCAGAAATCCTGGCTGTTCCACGTCCACGCCCCAGCGGCATGTGCTTCTCGATACGAAGCACTTCGGTGGGGTTGGCGCGCGTGACGTCACCGGCCCAATGCCCGTCTGGAAGCCGAACTTCGATGCGAAGCCGGTGGTTGCCCATGCGGTAGGACCCGAACATGTTCGGTTAAGCCTGCCGTTGGCGCCACGCGNTCAGCCAAGCAGGTCGGGGTGCTCCTCGATGTATCGGATGGTGATGTCCCGAGCGATGAAGTCCGCTTCGTCCATGATGCGGCGGTGCAGNGGGATGAGGTGNTCCACNCCNGTGATGACGGTCTCGTCCAAGGCCGTCCGCATGCGGCGGACCGCGTCTTCACGNTCGTGGCCCCANGTCAGNAGTTTGGCCAGCAAGGAATCGAAGCATCCNGGCATTTCGTAGCCAGGGTGTGCATGGGTGTCGCATCGGATNCCGAACCCNGAGGGGAAGTGGCAGTCCCAAAGTCGNCCTGGGGAGGGAATGAATTGCTTCGGATCCTCAGCGTTGAGGCGGCACTGGATGGCGTGGCCGCGCCAGGTGATGTCCTCTTGNGCCAGCGGCAAGGCTTCGCCTTGGGCCACACGGATGCCGAGTTCAACCAGATTGTAGCCCGTGATCAGTTCAGTGACCGTGTGCTCGACCTGAACGCGAGGGTTGACCTCGAGGAAGTAGAAGTCCCCGTTGGCGTCGCGAAGGAANTCGAAGGTCGCCAAGCCCTTGTAGCCCACGGATTCTGCTCCGGCGCACACCAGCGCTCCGATTTCGGCGCGCTTCTCATCGGTCAACCAAGGGCCTTCTTCGACCAATTTCTGATGGCGGCGCTGAATGGAGCAGAAGCGCTCGCCGAAGTGGATGGCCTTCTCGCCGTCGGCCAGCACTTGGAATTCGACGTGCTGGGCGCCCTGAATGTACTTCTCCACGAAGACGCGGTCGTCGCCAAAGGCCGATTTTGCGCGGCTTTGGCACAAGCGAAGCGCGCCTTCGAACTCGTCGGCGGCGTTGACGATCTGCATGCCGATGCCGCCGCCGCCCGCGGCCGCTTTGATGATGACCGGGTATCCGATGTCGTCGGCAAGGGCCGCGGCCACGCTGGCTTCGCTGATGGGCTCGCTGCTNCCTTTNGCGGTGGGAAGGCCCGCCGCCTCCATGGCGGCGCGCGCCTCGATCTTGTCCCCGAGCAGGGTGATGACCNCCGCNGCGGGTCCGATGAAGGTGATGCCCTCCTCTTCCAAGCGATGGACGAAGGCGGCGTTCTCGGCCAGGAANCCATACCCNGGATGAACCGCATCGCATTCGAGNTCCTTCGCCGCTTGAACAACAGCCTCGATGTCGAGGTAGCTGTCGAGGGGGTTGCTCCGGACGATTTCATGCGCGACATCTGCAAGTCGAACGGGCAGCGACAAGCGGTCTTCGCGGCCGTGGATGATGGCTGCTTCGATGCCGAGGTCGCGTAGGGTTCGGAGGATGCGCAGCGCAATCTCGCCGCGGTTGGCAATGAGCACCCGCTTGAAGGCCATGGGCCATGGGAGGAACATACCGTCTATGATGCACACGGTCGTTGGCCCACGTTCGTGGGGCCCGCAGCATGCTCAGTAGACGTCGCGGAGGTAGCGCTTCTCGTCCTTCATCATCGTCTGTTCGATGAAATGGGTGGCGTCCGCTTCGGACATGCCGCCGTGTTCCATCGCGATCTCGATCAGCGCGCGGTGGACGTCTTTGGCCATGCGGGACTTGTCGCCACAGATGTAGAAGTACGCACCGTTGTCGAACCATTCCCAAATTTCTGCGCCGTGCTCCTTGAGCCGGTGCTGGACGTAGATCTTCTCTTCTTGGTCGCGGGACCAAGCCGTCGTGAACCTGTAGAGGTCGCCGCTGTCCATCCAGCCNTCGATNTGTTCCTTGTAGTAGTACTCGGTGTGTTGCGATTGNTCGCCAAAGAAAAGCCAGTTTCGGCCCTTCGACTTGTCGTGAACACGNTGTTCCATGAAGGCACGGAAGGGCGCAATGCCGGTGCCGGGCCCAACCATGATGATGTCAACATCCCCGTCGTCGGGGAGGAGGAAACTCTTGGTCGGGGACATGAAGACGTTGATCGGTGCGCCGCTGGTGTCGATTTCATCGGCCATGTACAGCGTGCACAGACCGCCTCGCTTNCGNCCGTGGTANTCGAAACGGACGATGCCCACGGTGAGTTCGACCAGNCCTGGATGNGCNTCGGGTGACGACGAGATGCTGTAGAGGCGAGGCTTGACCTTTCCAGCGAGCGCGAGGAATTCCTCGGGGCTGTACTTGAGGTCGAATTCGCGCATGATGTCCACGTAATCGCGCGTCCAGAGGTAATCCGCAATCGATTCCTTCGAGGCGTTGATGGTCTCGACGCGTGAGCGCGGGTCCTCTCGCGGCTTGCTGGCGGCAGGTGTGTCGGGCTCAGGCCCGGACCGCTCGCGCTGAACGAAGGACAAACTGACGCGGAGCCCGCTCGGCTTGACGCGTTCCAACAAATCTGAGACAAAGTTCGAGCTTGCCATGTGGACTTCGTAGTCCTTCTTGAGCGCGTCACGAAGCGTGCGCTCGCCTGCGTGGGTGGTCACAGGATGCTCCGGGTCCCAGCCCTGCAGCTCGATCATTTCGTCCACGATGTGGGGGGGATTCTCCGCGATGACGCCGAGCGCATCTCCCGCCCTGTAGGTCATCCCCGAGTCACCAAGTTCGAAGGCGATGTGCCGTGTTTCNTTGCGCGAGCCTTCTCCGTTCAGGATGTAGTTGTCCACAATCTTCGACGGGTAGGGGTTCTTCAGCGACCATGTTTCGCTCATCTGACTCACCGACGCAAGCGTCGGTTCCGCCTCGGAAAGGGTCCTTATCATCCTTGTCAAACGCCGACCTNGACCTCGCCGATGGGTCCATGTGGGCTTGGCGTTCTCGGTGGTCACATGGACCCACGCGTTGAGCTGCTTGGGACCGGGAACGCCTTCCTTCCGAGAGGGCGCCTCCACTCGATGGCCCTGTTGGACGGGCAGCACCTGATCGATGCGTCACCCACGGCCCTTGTCGCTCTGCGCCGTGCGGGCCGTTCGCCTGCTGANCTCCGCACCATCCTGATCACTCACCTTCATGGAGACCACGTGTTCGGTTTGCCCTTCCTGCTCCTCGAGCGGAAGTACATCTCGGACCGTGAGGGTGCTCTTCCGCTCCGCATCGTGTGCGCCCCNGGCGCCTTCGACCGCGTTCGGCACCTGTGCAACCTTGCNTACCCCGGCAGCCTCGAGACCATGCTGGAAGCGGTTGAGGTCGTGGAGGCCGCAGAAGGGAGGCTCGAAGGGGGATGGTCGTATGCCCGCTTCGAAGTCCACCATGACGATGCGGTCGATCCACACGGCTACCGTTTCGTGCATGACGCCGGGGCTGAATGGCTGCACAGCGGGGACAGCGGACCATGCGCCACGCTCGAGTCGGAAATCGGCGGTGTCGGTTTGGCCNTGGTCGAGATGGGCGTGCCNGATTGGGTCGACACCGACCACCATCATGCCCCGAAGGATGTCGTTGCTTTGGCCAACCGNCATCCNGCGGTCAGGTTCGTCATCACCCACACCTTCGCCGACGATGAGGGNCCCGGGCCTGACATCGTCTCCGCACCNATTCCCGACATGCCGAGTAACGTCCATCTTGCGCGCGACGGTGAGGCATGGTCGTGGACGGGCGGAGCGTGGGTCGCTCACCTGAAAGATTCCGCCCAAAACCCGATTGGATGAGGCCCCCCAATTGGGGGCATATAAACGGCCAAAAGATGGTTCNATGGTGGTTTCATTTTCCTCCCGGTGGGCAGGCTTATGAGGGGGACTCGGACTCACGCGAGACATGCTGTGCGTGGCCTCCGCGATTCCCGGGGGACACGCGATGAAGGGGTGCCCCCAATGAGCGGGAACATCTTCGACAAGGCCCTCGGCAGGGCCACGTTGTTCCGCAACAAAGAGCACCTTCGCCACAGCCATCAGCCCACCACCCTGCCTCACAGGGACAGAGANATCGAGCAACTGACCTTCAACCTCGTTGAAGCGCTCAACGGGCAAATTCCNTCCAACATGATCCTGTACGGTGTGACCGGAGCCGGAAAGACGGCCGTGACCTCTTTTGTCTGCAACCANCTCGTGGAAAAGGGGCGACAAATCGATCGCGATGTGTTTGCCATCACCGTCAACTGCCGACAAATCGACACNCAATACCGCGTCTTGACGCACCTTGGGAACTCCATGCTCGAGGCCCATGAGGTGGATGAGATTCCCTTCACGGGCTGGCCCACAGACCGGGTGCTGGGCGAGCTCGTCCGTCGCATGGAAAAGCGAGCGGGCGTCTACATNCTCGTCCTNGACGANATCGACCACCTCGTNCGCAAAGCAGGCGACGACCTCCTCTANAACCTCACCAACCTCAACAGTTCCCTGNAGTCGGCCCGATGCTGNGTCATCGGCATCTCAAACGACCTGAAGTTCACNGATTTCCTTGACCCTCGTGTCCGGTCTCGTCTCGGTCAGCAGGACGTCGTGTTCAACCCCTACGATGCGGACCAACTCCGTGACATCCTCGTTCAGCGTTCCTCAAGCGCCCTCCACCCTGAGGCCTTGGAAGATGGNGTGATTGGCCTCTGCGCCGCCCTTGCTGCGCAAGAGCACGGCGATGCCCGGTGCGCTTTGGACCTGCTTCGCGTCTCGGCGGAAAAGGCGGAGCACGAAGGCACCAGCACGGTGGCCATCCGCCACGTNCGCACGGCACAATCCCAAATCGAAGCGGACCAGATCACGCCCGTCGTTCACTCGCTNCCAACACAACAGAAGCTCGTGCTCTCTGCCGTGCTCCTCACCGAGCGCACGGGGGCCCGTGGTGTNCAGACCGGTGAAGTGTACGACGTCTACGACCAGGCGTGCCACCACGTGGGCAAAACGCCCCTCACCGCTCGTCGGGTGTCCATGCTCATCTCAAACCTCGACATGCTTGGACTGATCACCGCACGAACCGTCAGCCGCGGTCGTTACGGGCGGACCAAGGAGATTCATTCGAGCCTCCCACCGAACGTCGATGCCGCGGCCATCATTCAAGCGTCTGAGCCAGATTTGGAACCCATCTTTTCGTCCAAGTACCGGCATCAGAGCNGGCTGTGAGTCACGACGTTGACTGCGACGCCGTTATAACAAGAGGGCAGGTGGCGAGCGACATGACCGAGACGTCNACCGAAGGCCGCGGCCTGGTCCAGATGGTCATCGAGCCCTCGTCCTCGACCGCCCGTTGGTTNGTTGGCCTCGGGGCTTGGGGCCTCCTCCTCGCTCTGCTCAACCTCCTTGGCATGGCGCATCCCACCCAACGCATATCTTGGGCTGGCGTGCTCAGCATGGGCCGACTGAACGAAGCCTTCGAAGCCCACGCTACCGCGCCCGCCTTCGTCGCCAGCGATGCTGTGTTCATCGCCCTCTGCGGCGGCCTTGTCGCCCTCGGCTTCCGGTCAATCGCCAACGAAGACGGCAGTGTTGCTGGGTTCTTCCGCAGCCTCGTGGACAACTCCACCTGGCGCGCTCTTGGTTCGGCCTCCGATGGCTTGAGCCACACGGTTGGGGCTTGGTGCCTCTTGATCGGGCTCGTGTTCTACGTCGCTCGCGGCATCATGCACACCAACTGGTTTGACCCTGGCGTGTATGCGGTCAGCGCGGTGCTTGTGGCCTTTGGGTTTGCCTTGCGTGCCCTCGCCATGAGCGAATCTGAAGCGTGATCAGCCATGCCGGTGGCCGTTTCGGCCGGNCAGCGCATCCCACCCTCCGAGCACCAGTCCACGCCACAGCGCCCAGGACCAACTCANCAGCAACANCCTNAGCGCGTACGACTGACGTGAAAGCAACCACGNNANNCGCCTCCGTCGTCGTACGTCGGACAGGACTTCTCGCGTCACGGCACCGAGGGCGCTGAACCACATGGTCGCTTCCGCGAGGAGCACTGCGCCCACCCAGAACGTTGAGGCGATGGCGAATGACGCGGCAAGGTCAGGCGGCAGGATGGCATCAGTGCCGCCTGTGCCATTCTGTGCCCACCACAATACGGTCGGGCCAAGCGCAGCAAGGAAGCTCGCCCATGACACCAAGCGAAGCGGCATCATGGCCAACACGAGAAGCGGGGTGCCGAGGAAATCGAACCGCATGCCCTTCCTGGCCCGTCGGGGCCACCGACGCGCGATACGAACATGGGCGCGGGCATCCCTGCGCCGCTTGGCGGCAAAGCGTTGACGCCCTTCTTCGGGGACGTGGCGCACCATGGCTTCAGGCGTGTAGACGATGGTGCCGCCTGCGGCGACCATGTTGAGGCTGACCTCCATGTCTTCGGCGTGGTACCAAGCGGGTTCGAAACCACCGACCTCGAGCAGCGCGTCCGCCCTGAACATGGAACATGGTCCGTTGGCGAGGCTCGTTCGCCTTGGACGGCTTCGGTACTTCCGTTCAATTTCGATGGAGCGCAATCGAGAGACAAGATCGTCTCCCTCTTCGAAGATGGTGCGGCCTGTGACGGCCATGACGTCTTCGTNTTCGAGGCCATTTCTCGCGGCCATCAGTGCTTCAATCCAGTCCGGCATGGGCCGAACGTCGATGTCCGTGATGGCGATCCAGGTTCCTCTTGCTGCTCGAGCAGCGGCGTTTCGGCCGGCCGCTAAGCCTTCGGCTGGGCGTCGAAGAACGCGCACGGGGACCTCCCCGTCAGGGTCATGAAAGGCCTGGAGGCGTTCGTCAGAGCCGTCGGATGAACCGTCGTCGACGGCGACGATCTCCAAAGGCCGCCACGTTTGCTCCAGCAGGGATTGCATGCACCCTTCGACCCAATCCGCACCGTTGCGTACGCAAACGGTGACCGTGACAAGCGGTGCATCCTCACCCATCACTTCACCTCAAAGGCGTTGAGNATGGTTCTGCACCGCTCCTTCATCGCTAGGGTGGTGCGCTGCACCATCAGACCCCAGCCCGGCATGCCGAACACGATGACGGTCCCCAACGGGGCGAGCAAGTGAAGGTACAACGGCGCCATGTCCTCTTCGCCGTCCACNNTCATCACGCACGTGTCCTCCGCGCGGAGGGCCCGTTCAAGTTGTTCGAGCAAGTTCGGGGTCAGGACACCCGCCGGTGAGGACGCCGTCATTCGTACCGGGAAGTGAGATGTATCGACGCTTTCGTCCTCGNTCAGGGCCANCCGTTTCGTTTGGCCNTCGATCAGGGCNAGGTCCGGCACCGTGCCAAGTTCGAGCATGACCCGAGCGGTCACGTCTCCCACGGCGATGAGGGGGCCATCCAGCGAGGACAGGTCGTCCAAGACTGCGGCCATGGCCACTTCAGGCGTCNCCTCCGGTCCCTTGTATGGCGTTCCAGATGGGGTTTTCAGATGCGCTTCTGCATCCGGGCTCATCGCGATGACATGGGTGCGCCACGACGGGTTGATCCACGCTTCACCGGTGACGTCCATGCTCCCGTTTCGAATGGCGGTCGAGGAGAGAATGGTTCCTGTGGCGTTCCGNCGATGGGGAACTTCGATGAGCGTCAGGGGCGCAAGTCCTGATTCACTGCGCTTTCGATTGATGGCCTCCCCCCCTGTTCGGGTTTCGGGACTNACCACCAACGCATCGGCGGTGGGGTGCGTCGGCGCGGGACCGAAGGCGTCCTCCAGCATGTGCAAGCTCCACCCCGTTTCCCGCACGCTCCGCAGCGCAGCCTCAACGGCGGCCATGCGGTCCTCCATCGATTGGATGCGGTGGTCCTTGGCGAAGGCCATGCTGTCTGTGGTCACGTGCACCTCCAAATGGGAGGCGGCTTCCAATCCAGCACGCAAGAGGTCTTTGTGGCCGTGGTGCAATCGGTCGAAGGTTCCTCCAAGGAGGCATCGGGTGTGCCCTCCGTTGGAGGTCATGCATCGAGGCGCGCCGCAGAGCCCTTCAGGGCATCGGCGGCACCCGGTGAGAAAGAGGGGGTCTGTCCCCCCGCACGAACGGCCCGCATCATCACCTCACAGCTCCGGGGCCTGACCCATGTGCAGGGGTTGTCTGTGCAACCGGTTGGTTGGCTCGGAGTCATCCGTTCGTCGTCCGAGGACCCATGTCCGNTCACGGTACCGCTGTTGCTCCGCTGATCATCCCCGAGGGTCACAGCGGTCTTCGAAGCGGGCCACGGCCTTGGTATCGAACGTCATCGCCTGTTTGCACAGTGGCTCGGCCCGATGTTGCAGGTGTGGCGAGTGGTCCTCTGGCGGTTNACCTATCAAGACGTCGCTTGCTTAACGCCGCCCCAACAGGCCCGTCTGGAAGGCCTAAACCGACGAACGTCGGCCATGTGTGTGGGGGCGAGACCAGCCAACATGCCTCCGGGTGGGTCCGGCCAACGGGCGTTGGTCGCCCTTCTTGCGCGGCCATGACGCCCTCAGCCACATCGAAGAGGGCCGCTGTGCTCTGTTTTTCTTCCACAAGATGCACGTCTGAAAGGTCACGCCCCTCGAAACTCAGGGCTGGTGTTGGTGGTGTGAGNCCCGGNGGGCCATCGCTGTCCATGGNGGCGACCACCACGGGCCAAACGATGTTGCAGTGCGACAACCATCNTCGCCCGCGTGCCGAAGCAAGCAGGTAGGGAAGCCACTCTGGTAACCAAGGTGCCCACCATTCGTGCGGGAGGTNCTCACATCTCCGGATGATGACGTCGATGCTCGGGGGTGCGCTCGGCGCGCTGATCCAGGCATGCCACGTTTCCAGTGGGGCGTTGGTGNGGTTCATTGGCGCAGGTTCGAGGGCATCCCANACCCTTGGAAGCACGGCTGAAAAATGCAAGGGGTCGGCGGTCCATGTGGTCACGTCGGAGGCGTCAGGGGCCTGCCCATCACGCAGGGTCAACAACCGCGCTGTACTCGCAACAGGCTGAAGCAGGGACGCTGTCGGGTGAGGGCGTGGTTGCTGTTCGTAGCGACGGGCGAGTTCCAGCGCGTACGCTTCTCGTTCCTCAAACGCTGCTCGATTCGCAGCCTCGCTCAGCCATTCATCCGAGGCATTCTGTGGGGCGTGGAGNCCCACCCATGCGTCCGGGACACGTTCACCGATGCGGCGCCACCGGCGCCCACGTTCCTTCTCGCTTGACGCNATCCATGCTGCAAGCGGGTGTTCGTGCTCAAGCNTGTCTGCGAGATCGTCGTCTCCATCAGGCCANGCTGAAAGCGCGCGTCTCAATTCNCGCTCCATGCCCGTCGTGTTTCGTGCAGTTGCCTCGTTGACTGATTTGCGTTCACTTTCCAACAACGAAGCAGCCGAGACCGGTATGGGCTGCTGCCACAATGCTTGGCTTGGAGACTGCTGAAGATCTCTGGTCAGTCGGAGCCTCGTGACTTCGTTCAGGTGAACCCAGCGTTCGCCCTTGATGTCAACCAACCACGTGCCTTGTTTGTGCTCACGCAAGCGCGCATCACCGGCGAGCAGAAGCTGGCATCGCCCGTCCGCAATAACGCGTTTGAGGAGTTTCTTGTGGGTGGAGCCGAGGGTCCATTCGCCCTGGACGGCCCCCTTCGCATGCTCAAGCGCCCATTCCCAGATTGCGCGTGCCCCTTCCTCATTGGCTCGGGCCAGTTCGTGGAAGGTGGTCTCGTGTTCGACCCACGTGCTCGGTCCAAAAGCCGCCAGCGCAGCGTGGGCCACAGCACTCGGGCGTCCGCGACGNTCGCCCCGTAGNCGTTCNAGCAACCTCTGTGTGCGGCGGTCCAATTCGGGGCCTCGCAAACGCGGGTGCCTNTGNCGCATCCACAGATGNAGCAGCGACACAGGGCGCTCNGCAATTGCGTCTGGCCGGGAGGANCGCAGAACAATCAGGCCTTTTTGNCCACCCAGCAACGATTCACGCCGCCACGCCTCGCCAACCTGGCCAAGGATGGGCGTGGAAGGTCTGCACGGCACCTCCGTGCCTTGGACCGTGCCGAGGTCAACTCCGCTTCTGTTCAGAGCCGCAGGGGGGCTCTCGTCTGCTCCTTCGGTCTCAAACCATGTCCCGGGCGGCATCGTCCATCGGTCTTGCCCGCTCATCACCCGGGCTCGAACCAAAGCCAACTTTCGCCCATCTTGTGTCCATGTGCGGATGTCNCCGAGGGGCATTTCTGGAGGTGGCGGATCACATGGCTCCAAGGTGTCCAGATCGAACCACTGCGGTGCGCTACGCACCGCGCACCATGCGCCCCCCCGTGCGTTTCCACTGGAAGACAACAGCGGCGCNCCCTCGACGCTCAAGCGGCGTGGAGGCAACCAAATCAGGTCTGAAGGGATGCGTTCTCCGTAAGCAAGCACCACCAGAGGTCCATCGCGCGTCAAGAGGACGTTGGTCCCTTCTGGTCGCGAGGCCCTCGTGGCGTCCCTCAGGCGCTCGAGGGCGTCCTCTTGCAGGCGAATCAGCCCTTGAGGGCTGAGATGGTGTGGTGCTCCACGTACACCTTCACGTTCATCGCGCGTGACGAGTCCTTGCTGCCGCAAGGTGCGGAGGGTGGAGGACGTGTGNGACGTTGCAAGGCTCAACCGTGCCGCGAGGGCGGTCACGGTTGCGGGTCCATCGAGCAGTTCGTCGAGGATCCTGCGTTGATACCCGCTGCGGATGCGTGAAGTTGCCATGTGTCTGCTCCAATCCCTGAGACTAGGGGGTGATTAATGAAGACAACCTCTAATCCTTTATTTTGTTACAAGATGTTACACATTTCCAATGGAGAACCCCCNNGCANTTCATTCTCGAANGGAAGGACCTCCCTNTCTTNCAGCAGAATGCGTACTTCCGTGTAACAATGGNACCACTTCAGTCGCTAATATGATATAGGCGTCCGCGTCCCTGNCAGNCAAGGCCTCGGATGACTGGGGCCGTGGAGACTGAGAGCATGAAGACCGTCCGCATCCGAGAGAAGATCAAGAAGTTCCTAGGCGACCGCCCGCGCAACACCGCGGAGATTTTGGAGCACATCAACAGCACCATGCGTCACGGTACCACCAGCCAGCAGCTTGGCAACGTGCTCTCGAAGGACAAAGACATCGTCAAGGTCGGTTACATCAAGCGCTCGGGAATCCTCTCCGGCGGCTATGACATCTGCGAATGGGCCACCCGCAATTGGGTTGCTGAACACTGCCCCGAATGGACGGAAGGGCAGCCCATCATCCTCAACGAAGAGGGTGACTTCACCCTCGGACCTCTCCCCGAGTGATGCTCAACTGCGCACTTGCGATGCACGCAACGAAGGCGCCACGCCATCCACCAGGATCATGTGCGGGACGGTCAAGGCCGCGAGGCCGATGAAGACCACCTGCAGGACAGCATCGTTGAGCGCGATGTCGCTAGAACGCGCGGTGAGCGCGACGATTCCAGAACCCCACGTGATGAGCGTGAGCACNACCGTTGGCTTGGCGACGTCAAGGGCTGCCANGGCCTCCCCGAAGATACGCCGCATGCTCAGGAAATGNCGTGCNGAATGAANCAGGCAGAAGTACACCGCGAAGCCGACCAAAGGCGGCGTGANGGCAAANAGGGTGGCCAAACCGATGGTNTCGAGGACATAGGATCGACGGGCATCGCCCGACGTCCTGACAACAACGAGCAAGATGCATGCGGCCACAACAACCGAGGCGGCGTCCAAACAGAGCCATACAAATTCCGTGTTCGAGCCCACCAAGGTCTGGAAGACGAGGTCCGTCTCCAGACGGTGGAACTGACTGATGCCCGCGATCACCAAACCGCCTCGGGCGAAACTTTCGAGCAGCCACATGCTGGCACGTTCGTCGCCCACGTCACCCCGGCCAAAGTGCAGCAGACTGATCCCAAGAAAGAGGGTGAAGGTGAGCACAGGGGCCATGAACCAGGCCAACACCACAGCCGCAGCGAGGCCAACATACGCCAACAAGAACACCGCTGCCTTGNTGCGTTGCCGCATCCACCCGAGGTGAAGGGCCAGTGCACCGTCCATCGCGCCATGGGGCAATCCGATGAACACAATGCACGCCAACGCGAGCAGGTTCAATCCGCCAAGCGACGTTGCAAGATCGACTGGGGTCATGCCACCACCTTACGAGGNCGTTGAAACATCAGCTTCGAAACGCCCCGGATGAACGGCCATTTTGGCATCGTCATCATCACTTTGAGTCGAAGTCGCCATGAGGCTTGGCCGCTCATGAAACGGATGAACTCCTCTCCAGTAAGCCCTGAGGCCATCCTTGAGAACATCGAAGGGCCATGTTGAGGCCAGTGNTTGAGCACGACCAACAAAACGGTGTCCATCCACACGTCAATGCCCTTGTGCGGNCGCTTGAACCGAAGCGGCTTGCCGGAATTCACGTCATCGATNGCGCGCTTGATTTGCTCTTGAATGAACACGAAGGTGTAGCCGCTGGCCGGACGNATGGCCCCAGCGTTGGCCCCGAGGCCGGGGATGGAGGGGTCGTGAGGGGCAAGGGTGCCCATGGGAATGATGCCCTGNTCTTCGTGATGCACCTTCACCACCGTTGTGTGGTGCTGTTCCATCAGGTAAGCATGGATGGTGTCGACGTAGTATGCCTTCGGCATGGGCTGNGTGCTGAAGATGGTTGATTCCACAAGCGCTCGGGTTTTCGAAAAGGGGAGCAGATAGATGAAATGCATGCCGTGGCTCTGATCCACGCGGAAATCCATCAAGATCGCCGTGCTGTCGTCGAACGCGGGTCGGTCAATTTCNACTTCCANTCCATGGAAATGTTGCAACATCGCGTTNGAGCTGGAGCGTGGTGGACGNGAATCAAACACNAGGTCTGCATCTNTGCGGTCTGNTTCGGNTGNGAAAGCNACGTTGTGGGTTGCTGCAACGGTTTTGCAGCGGTCGAGGTAAGCCAACTTGTGCATCACGTGGTAGGCGTGNTCNNTCGAGGAAAGCACCGTTGTGGCTTCGTGNGTCACGATGGACCATTTTGACCACGATGCGCGGGCGCCAGATGCAGCAAAATCCAGGCCTTTCGTGTTCCAGAATCCGAGCATGTGGTCATGTGGCTCAGGCGCCCCNTCGGGTNGCATCACCGTGAANGAATGAGTTGGAAGTTGGTCNGCCACAGACGCCAAGCTCATCGCAGCNACGCCATNGCCAAGCAGCACGGTCTCCACGNTCATCATCGGCTGCCCCCTGGCAACATGGTCGGCGACAGCAGTGCGTGCAGGGTCGCATCATGGCCCGGGCGCGGGTGAGGGAGCCTNCGAANAAGGCCGAAGGACGCCTTGAGGGTGCAGAAGGCCTTGGTGGGNTTGCTCGTGACGTGTTTTGGGCCAAACCAAAGGTGCTCAGATTGGAGGAGTTGGACGCCAATTTGTCGGTAAATTTTGGCGGCCACGCCAATGGAGAAATGCGCCCTGAACGGCAGGTACGCAAGCCCCGCCCGACCGCTTGCATANTATTCCTCAGCCAAGGCGAGGAGCCGACGCACNGCTGCTGTAACGATGGCCGCGTCGTCACATGANGGGTTCTCCGCAGCACGAAGGATGTCCTCAGGCGCCATGCCCCAGGTCCACGAGGCGGGCAGATAGCGCCGCCCCATCTTGGCGTCTTCAACCACGTCTCGAGCGATGTTGGTCAGTTGCATGGCGATGCCAAGGTCGATGGCGTGTGCTTCCGCACGAGGGTTCCGAACGTTCAGCACCCTGCACATGAGAAGGCCAACCGTGCCCGCGACCTTGTAGGCGTACTGGATGAGTTCCTGTTCATCACGAATCAGAACCTCCGGGCGTTGATCGTCCATCAGGCCTTCCACCAGCGAGCCAATCACATCGGTTGGCAAGGCGTGGTCTTCAACCAAATCCCGGAACTGNTGGAGGACTGGATGGTCGTTCCACACCCCCCGTTCAAGGTCGGATTGGATGACCTCAAGGTGCGCAGGTCCATTCGGAATGTCCCCGTCNGCCATGTCGTCAAGGACCCNACAGAAGGAGTACAAGCGGGCNGCGTTGTGACCGATGGTCGGCCCNAGGAAGCGGCGCGCCCAGAAGAAACTCTCGCCGCTGGTGGCCAACACCTGCTCAGGGTCGCCGAGCCTCAATTCGGCGTCCTTCATGCGAGAAAATCTCGTTTGAGAGAATATAAGTGGTTGTCTTTTTGCGAGATATTTCTCGAGGCAAAAAAGCGAATATTCTCATACCGAGAAACTGGACANCCCACATGGCCACCACGCAGTCAANCGACCGCANGGCGGCGGTGATCGGCAGCGGCTTTGGAGGCCTTGGTGCGGCCATCAGGCTCCAAAGCGCTGGCATTCAAACGGTCCTCTACGAAGCGAGGGATCTTCCGGGAGGAAGGGCCTACGTTTACCACGATGACGGGTTCNCCTTCGACGCCGGGCCGACCGTCATCACCGCTCCACACACGCTCACAGATTTGTTCGAACTGACGGACCGACGCTTGGAGGATTACATCCGCCTCATCGAAGTCACACCGATGTACCGTCTGATCTGGAGCGATGGCGACCGTTTCGATTACGTGCGAGATGAGGCCACCATGGTGGAACAAATCCGGGCACGGAGTCCACGCGATGCCGAGGGCTACCAGAAGTTCTTCCAGTACGCAAAGAAAGTCTTCGATAAGGGATACACTGGCCTCGCAGACCGCCCCTTCCTCCGTTTCTCGGACATGCTTGCGGTGTCCCCCTCATTGATGCGTTTGCGGGCGGACCGTTCCGTCTACAACACCGTGGCGAAGTACGTCAAAGACGACCACTTGAGGCAGGCCTTGAGTTTCCACTCCCTGCTGGTGGGCGGGAACCCCTTCCAGACCTCCTCCATCTACACGCTGATTCACTTTCTTGAGCGAGAATGGGGCGTCTACTTCCCCGAGGGTGGCACGCACGCCTTGGTCCGGACCCTGGTTCAACTGTACGAAGAATTGGGAGGCGAACTTCGGCTCTCAACGCCTGTGAAGGCCGTTGATCTCATCGAGGAGGACGGGCGCACCAAGCACCGTGTTTCTGACGGAAATGGCGTGAANGAAACCTTCGACATGGTGGTGTCCAATGCGGACGTCCACCACACCTACAGCCGGTTGTATGCTTCATCCTCAGTCGCTCAGCGACGAACTCGGAAGCTGGAGAAGGCCGACTGGTCGATGTCCCTGTTCGTGTTGTACTTCGGCACGGACATCGCGTATGACGACGTGGCCCACCACACGATTTTGTTCGGACCTCGCTACAAAGGCCTCCTTGATGACATCTTCAAGGGGAGTGAACTTCCCGACGATTTCAGCCTGTATCTGCACGTACCAACGGTCACCGACAAGAGCCTCGCCCCTGAAGGCTGCAGCGCAGCCTACGTCCTTGCCCCGGTGCCTCACCTTGGTCGTGCAGACGTTGACTGGGACGCCATCGCCGAAGCCTACGGCGATCGCATCATCGAGGCCTTGGAAGTGGAGATGCCTGACCTGAGCAAGCACATCGTGACGCGCCGTCACATCACCCCNAAGACGTTTGAAACCGAACTCGCGGCNTTCAAGGGCTCGGCCTTNTCGGTGGCTCCAAAATTGACGCAGAGTGCATACTTCCGACCCTCCAACAAGGACTCAGGCATTCCAGGCTTGTACCTTGTNGGCGCAGGTACCCATCCCGGAGCAGGCTTGCCCGGTGTGTTGAACTCTGCAAAGGCCACCGTGGACCTCATCCTCTCNAANNNNGGATGATTCNGGGTTGNTCTCNCTTCAGCCCTGATACAGGGCNAGNGCCTCGTCGACCGANGCGCCTTCGCAGATNATNGCGTGGCAGGCCGCCGCCATGCGCACGGCTTCNTCNGTNNCCTTCTGGTGGATGTTTCGACCCGTGGCNGCNCCGCGGCANCCNGACACGTGNATNTGGTCGTGCAAGCGCTGGAGGAACTCCTTGGGGGGCATGGAGCCTCCACCGGAGCAGATGATGCCGGTGCGACCGGCTGCTTCGACGGCGATGCCGAGGCTCTCCGGAGCGGTCATGCCCTCGAAGGCGCGCGGGTAGTTCACCTTCGCAAAGTCCGCCCCGATGCAGGCGGCGACACCGGCTGCGCCGGCGATCAGCTGCGGGTCTTTCTCG
>NZMM01000041.1 GCA_002694585.1 Methanobacteriota archaeon | reverse complement strand
CCAGCCACAACGGTGACACAGAGCACGTGGCCGCCGCCCAATCCCTGCTGAACGAGTCTGAATGGCCCCTGATGCTCACGCCCTTGGACGTGCCTTTGATTCAGTTCGGTCGCCAAGTCCGGCGACCTCGACGGTGGTACCACACCTGCTCGGGAGAACACGCGGCCATCCTGCACGGCTGCCGTGCGAAGGGATGGAACCGAGCGGGCTACACCCTCCCTTCGCACGAGGTCTTCCACGCCTACATGCAGCAGATTCGACGCTTCCTCGGAGAAGACTGGACGCCCCTTCGCATCGCCAAAGACGGCTGCGGCCTGCCCACGGTGTCGAACACGGTGGCCGAGTTGGCGGTCATCTACGCAGGCTTGGTCGCCGACCGACATGATGATTGGATCTGGGAGGCCATGTGCCGTCATCCTGACCTCGTCGGTGGATTCAACCGCTTGGATTCGACCATCATCAAGGCCGGAGCGGGTGAGGTCATCGCCAAGGAAGGCGCCGANGGTCTGCTTGGCTTGTCCATCGCCCATCCCGATTACCCGAAGGGCCTCGGCGTGGTGGTGAAGATCGCTCANGGCTGGAACGCGCAGGCCACGTGGTACGTGGCTCGGNCCGTGCTCGGCGTGCTCGGCATCGAATTGCGCAACCCCTANCCCCTCCATCGCCAGAAGGCCTTCGTGGTCCCCGGCATCGTTCCGCCGAACCTGTTGAAGAANCTCGATGACGTCCCNACATGGGACGAATGGGATCCGGACACGGACCGCTGGCTCTACGACGTGGAGGCCTGATCTTGTCCGAGACCATCCACGTGCTCAACGCCATCGGCGGCGCGTGGCGTGAAGCCCAGGACGGGCGTCGTCTGGACGATGTGGGCCCGAGCGACGGTGCCGTGATTGCCACCATCCCTCGCTCGTCCAGCCTCGACGTCGAAGACGCCGTGNGCGCCGCCGAGTCCGCACAAGCGGCGTGGGGCGCACGGTCCATCGAAGAGCGGNCCGAGATGTTGGACGCCATCGCCGACGTGATGGAAGCCCACGCCGATGACCTCGCCAAACTGGAGGCCCTCGACACNGGGAAGCCNTGGGACGTGGCCCGTCACGTGGACATTGACCGNTGCGTGCGCAACTTCCGCTTCTTTGCCGAGCTGGGCCGAACCTCGCCGCAGCAAACCTTTGCGATGNACGACGCNATGAACCACGTCCTTCGCAAACCCATCGGCGTGGTCGGTCTGATCTCACCGTGGAACCTGCCCTTGTANCTGCTCACATGGAANGTTGCGCCTGCTTTGNTGATGGGCAACGCCATCGTCGCGAAGCCTTCTGAAATCACGCCNTTGACCGCGCATCGCTTCAGTGAATTGGCCCTTGAGGCGGGCCTTCCTGCAGGCTTGCTCAACGTGTTGCACGGGCTCGGNCCAGAGGTCGGNCAAGCCATCGTCGAACACCCGCGCATCGCGGCCATTTCCTTCACCGGTGGCACGTCAACCGGACGCATCGTCGCCGCAACCGCGGCTCCGATGTTCAAGAAACTCAGCCTNGAGTTGGGCGGCAAGAACGCCACCGTNNTCCTCGATGACGCCGACCTTGAGGCGGTGCTGCCCGGCGTGGTTCGCTCAGGCTTCCTGAACTCGGGGCAAATCTGCCTNTGCGGCTCCCGCGTGCTGGTGCACGCGTCGCTGTACGACGACTTCCTGACCCGCTTCGTNGACGCCGTCAAGCACTTCCCGATCGGCCCAGTCATTTCCGAAGCGCACCGCGACAAGGTCGAGGGATACCTCGCCCTCGCCGTCGAGGAGGGCGGTGAGCTCTTGACGGGGGGAACACGCGGACCCGGAACAGGATTCCACCTTGCACCAGCGGTGATTGCGGGCCTGTCCCCAAACAGCCGGTGCGCCACCGAGGAAATCTTCGGCCCAGTGGTGACCGTGCATCCCTTTGAGACCGAGGAAGAAGCGCTTGCCATCGCCAACGGCACCGAGTACGGTTTGGCGGGTTCGGTGTGGACCGGCGACGCCGAGCGAGGCCGTCGCTTCGCGGAACAGATGGACACCGGCATGGTGTGGGTCAACACCTGGCTGCACCGCGATTTGCGCGTTCCCTTTGGCGGCGTGAAGCACTCTGGCGTGGGCCGCGAGGGCGGTGAATGGAGCCTCGGCTTCTTCTCAGAAGCCGTCAACATCTGCGTGGCGGACGACGCCTGANCGCAGGGGTGGCTTGAAGTCGGAACCCACCCCCGACGGGTTGGGTTCCCGCCATGTCCGTTCACGCAGAGGCCCGCAAGGTCACCACGCACACCCTTCAGGAAATGAAGCGTGCCGGTGAGCCAATCACCATGCTGACCGCCTACGACTACTCCCTCGCCAAGCTTGTTGATGCTGGCGGTGTGGACGTCATTCTGGTCGGCGACTCTGCTTCCAACGTGATGGCCGGACAGGTGACGACGGTCCCCATCACGCTCGACCACATGATCTACCACGCCCAGTGCGTGCAGCGTGCCGTGGACCGTGCNCTCNTTGTGGNCGNCCTGCCGTTTGGCTCCTACCAAGGCAACTCCAAGCAGGCGCTGGATTCCTCAATTCGCATCATGAAGGAAGCCGAGGCCCACGCCGTCAAGCTCGAAGGTGGCTCCGAAGTGGTGGAGAGCATCCGTCGTATCCTGACCGCGGGCATTCCCGTCATGGGCCACCTCGGCCTGACGCCCCAGTCCATCTACAAGTTCGGCACCTACACGGTGCGGGCCAAGGAAGACGAGGAAGCCGAGAAGCTGCTGGCGGACGCTCGGCTGCTCGAAGAAGCGGGCTGTTTCGCCTTGGTGCTGGAAAAAATCCCACGGGAACTCGCCGCCCGCGTGGCCGAAGAATTGTCCATCCCCGTCATCGGCATCGGCGCAGGTCCAGACGTCGACGGCCAAGTCCTGGTGCTCCACGACATGCTTGGTATCACGATGGACTTCTCACCCCGCTTCCTGCGCCGCTACCTGAACCTCGCGGAATCCATTGAAGGAGCCATCACCTCCTATTGTGCCGACGTGCGCTCCAAGGATTTCCCCAACGAAGAGGAATCCTACTCCTCCTGAGCACGCGCCATCCTGACGGCACGGTCGTGGAGGAAGATCACCGTCCTGTTCAGCAACCATTGCGTGATGCCCCATGCGCCGGTGTTGATGGCGGTGATGAACCAGAGGTACCACGTGGTGAATTCAAGGATCAGTCCGAAGGTTGCTGAAGAGCCGATGAAAGACAGGGTGTAGATCGGCAAAGCCGTGGACAACGAATACGCGATTTTCGTTGAAGGGATGAAACTGAACCCGCGATGAACCCAATGCGCCACGATGCTGGAGCCCATCCACGCGATGCCCCACACGACGGCCCANGCTTCGGACTGCTCGCGCGTGACGCCACCCGCNNAACCGAGCAGNACGAGCATGACGGCGAAGATGGCTGTGTTGAACACCCCCGCCACAGCGTANCGGCCCAAGCTGCCCTTTGGGGCAAGCCGNTCAAACCATGCCGGCGCCTGCACCATGGCGGAACATGGTCAGGCGACACATGAACATGACACGTCAGGACGTCAGGCCCAACCGAATCCAAAAATGGCTCCGAGAAGCGCCCCGACACCGACGCCCATCATGTGCCACATGGCAAGACGGAACGGCGGTTTTGGACCCATGGACCAAGCGGACGTGATGCTCATCCACAGCACGCCGAGCACGTAGCCTCCACACAAGAGCGCCTGCGGCCCGGGAATGGTCCACACCAAGCTGAGCGGGGCAGCCACGGCCGCCCAACCGACACCGTATTCCCACCACTCATCCATGGGCCGACGCGCCAACGATCTGTGGGCGANGGGGGAGCANAGAAGCGCCACAAAGAGGGCCCCGTGAACCGGGTTGGGCAGTTGTGTCGGCCCGAGATGAGGCATCACAAGCACCTGCCAGAGCGCCCCCGTGACTGCCCCAAAGATGAGTGGGAGCACGGCGTGCTGAGCGACGCGGCGCAGCGCCGCCTGCCGCTCCTCGCCGGTCGGCGCGACGGCGATGACTTCGCCGCCCTCTGCCTCGCCGTCCATGGCCCTCGGTGCAGGCTGGGGCGTTTCAGGATTGAGGCCAACGCAGAGTGATGCTCATAGGTCGGAAGCGTGACCTGTGGCCATGGGCGGCGGAAAAATTGTGGCGGGGTGCCTCGCACCGCATCCACCTCACNTGGTGTANGCAGAAAGCCCACCCCAAAACGAACCCAAAGCCGAAGGNGGTTGGGAACAGCTCCGTTGGGGCTACGACCGTCTTCGTGCCAGCCTTGCTGAAGTGGAGCATGACGTCGTGGTCATCCTTTCACCGCACTGGCANACCTACGTCGGCACCCATTTCCTTGGCCTGCCCCGCTTCGAAGGCTTCTCGGTGGACCCGGTGTTTCCGAACNTGTTCCGCTACAGCTACGACCTCTCCATCGATTTGGACCTCGCCGAAGGCATCCATGCCGAGGCCATGGCCGCAGGACTCGACGCCCACATGATGCGNAACCCAGACTTCCGCGTCGATTANGGCACCATNACGACCGCCCACCTGACCGACCCGTCATGGTCCAAGCCGCTGGTGGTCATCTCGAGCAACCGAAGCCGCCACTACTACTCGATCGAGGTCATGCAGGAAATGATGGCTGAACTTGGCCGAGCCACGAAGAAGGCCATCGAAGCCAGCGGAAAGCGTGCGGTGGTGCTGGCCAGCAATTCGTTGTCCCACCGTCATTTCACCACAGAACCTGAGGTCCCAGAAGACATGAGCCATGAGCACATCACCAGCCATGCGATGCACCTCTGGGACATGCGCATGATTGACCACATGGTGAGCGGCCGCAGCAAGCAACTCCTCGATGAAATGCCGGAATTCACCGAGCAGGCCATCGCGGAAACCGANGGTGGNGCGCTGACGTGGTTGCTTCACGCCCTCGACNTNCCCGACTACAACGCGACGCTGCACGGTTACGGCACCGTTATCGGCACCGGAAACGCGGTCGTGGAATGGCCGGCNTGGCGCCATCAGGGGGATTCNGCATGACCGTCGTTGCCTCATTCGTGGTGCCGGTGCATCCGCANCCCTTGCTCGCTCCTGAAGCCAACGAAGGCTACGGCCGTTTGCGCGCTGCCTTCGATGAAGCAGCCGCCCGCATCGAAGCCAGCGGAGCGGACCTTCTCATCGTCTACTCGACCACCTGGCCGAGCATCATTGGCCACCAAATCCAGGCCGATCCGAACCCGGTGTGGAACCTCGTGGACCACGACTTCCACGACCTNGGCACCATGCACTACGATTTNCAGATNGATGCGGAATTCGCCCACGCTTGGCGCGATGCCGCAGAACAGCGTGGCTTGACCGCTCGAACGGTCAACTATCACGGCTTCCCGATCGACGTCGGCTCCGTGGTGTCACTGTCGCTGTTGAACCCAAACAACCGCATTCCGGCGGTCATCGTGTCCTCCAACGTGTACGCGAACCGCGCCGAGACGACCGTCCTCGCCAAATCCTGCTTCGATGCGGCGAAAGCCGCTGGGAAGAAAGTGGCCGTGGTCGCCGCCATGTCCCTGTCCAACCGCATGTTCACACGACGCATCGAGCCCGAGGACGATCGCATTCACTCCCTCAAGGACGACGAGTGGAACCGCAAGATCCTCCAGTTCTTGGGCGACGGTCGTCTCGAAGACGTCGGCCAATTGTCTCGCACCATCCACAATCAAATTCGCGTCCAGAAGGTCGTCGCCTTCAAACCGATGTGGTTCCTTTCCGCCATGAACGACCACCGAAACGACCTGACCGGAGACGTGCTCGCCTACGAAGCCCTTCACGGCGCCGGAGGCGCCGTGGTTCACCTCGACCCGACCTCCAACGGTAAAGGCGACAAAGAATACGACGAGGAAAACGTCGAGGTGTTCGGCGGCGACCGAAACGTGCTGGACACCGAAGCCGACCAACTTGAGGAGGCCACCGTGCCGTCAGCACCTGCGCCCGCCGCAGGCAGCGGACCGGACCTGTGGGATCCTGTCGAGGGTGAGGACGCCGTCAACACCGACACGGCCCCGAAACCGGTGGGCGCGTACCCGCACGCTCGCCGCGTCGGTGACATGCTCTACCTGTCCGGTGTTGGCCCCCGCCAACCGGGCACCAACGCCATTCCCGGTGGCCCGATACACGACGAAGCAGGACAACCCTTGGACTACGACATCAAGGCCCAAACCCATGCCGTCATCACCAACGTTGAACGGGTGCTGAAGGAAGCAGGCGGCACCTTGGAGGACGTGGTCGACGTGACCAGTTTCCTTGTTGACATGGACCGTGATTTTGCGGGATACAACGAAGTCTGGGCGGAGACCCTCGGTAAGGTCGGCCCCACCCGAACCACCCTGGCCATCCGGGCGCTCCCGACGCCCATTGCGGTCGAGATGAAGGTCGTCGCCCATCTCCCCAAATGACCGGATTCCGGCGAACATCGACCGCAAAGGGACGAGAGTTCAAGGACAACCTTCGGTGGCACGGTCACGTAGGCCCAGTGCTTACCTGAATCCGGGGATTTGACATGGTCGTTGAAAAAACGGTGGAGAAGACGGTTGAACTGGCTGAAAAGACGGTGGAAAAGACCGTTGAACTCGCACGCACCATTGGTCTGAAGACCCTGGTCATCCTTTCCTTGTCCTCGATGCTTGGTTCAGGGCTCTTCCTGCTTCCGGCCTTCGCCCAAGAAGTCGCGGGTCCTGGCATGTGGTTCGCCTTCCTGCTGGCGGGCAGCGTGGTGATTGCAAGCGCCTACTCCAAGGCAGAGCTGGCAAGCGCCATGCCCCAGTCTGGAGGTTTCTACGTGTACGCAGAGCGAACGTATGGCCACCTGGTCGGGACCATCAGTGGACTCGGATTGTTCGCGTCCTTCATGCTGAAGTCGGCCTTTGCCTTGGTGGGCTTCGCGGCGTACATGGAAGTCATCACCACCCACTACGGCGTTGACGATGTGAATTCAAAGGGCATCGCGATGATTTTGCTCGCCTTCATCCTCGTCGTGAACCTCACCGGTGTCAAGGCGATCAAGAAGGTGCAGGTTCCCATCGTCACCGTCGCGGTCGCGACGGTGGTGTTCTTGTGCATCATGGCCCTGTTTTCCAGCGACCTTGATCTGTCGCGGCCGGTCCAAGACTTCCAGCCCATCAGCCTCAGCATGGGTACGGCCGCCGCCTTGGTGTTTGTCGCCTTCTCTGGCGCCATCAAGGTCGGGGCCATCGGCGGCGAAGTGATGGAGCCTGAAACCACGCTCCCGCGCGGCATGATCCAATCCTTGGTCATCGCGACCCTGCTCTACGCCGTGGTGGCGTACATCATGGTCGCCGTCATGGCACCGGACTGGTTCATGGTCGACAACCACGCCGTCGAGAATCCCATCACGGTCTTCGCCGATTCGGTCGCGGGCACCACCGTCGTGTTGCTCGCTTCCTTGGTGGCGATCATCGCCATGGCCTCCATGGCCTTGGCCGGGGTGTTGTCGTCGTCACGCTTCATTTACGCCATGGCCAAAGACGGCGTTCTTCCTGCTCCGCTTGGGGAATTGAACAAGCGGTACAAGACGCCGCATTGGCCCATCCTCCTCACGGGCCTCTTGATGGCCGTGTCCATCTACTCCTTCGACGTGCACGTCATCGCAGAGCTTGCCTCTGGATTCATCCTGATGGTGTTCATCGTGCTCAATTTGACCGTGGTGGTGCTTCGTGGCGCGGGCTCGAGTCATCCATGGAACCCGCCGTACCGCTCTCCATGGTATCCTGTGCCCCAAATCTATGGCACGGCCGCAGGCTTGGCCATGCTGGTCCTGATGGGCGAGAAAGCCCTCTACGGTGGAACTGGAGCGGTGGTCATCGGCCTTCTGGCTTGGTTCGCCTACGGGCGAAGCAACGTCCAGCTTCGTGAAGGCTCGACGCCGCTCACGGCCTTCTTTGGCCGCGACGGTGGAAGCGGCGACGAGGAATGATTAGGTTTGGGTCCTGGTCCACGAACCGTCTGCACCAACGGTCCAATGCTGCACGGTTGCATTCGCGTCAACATACCAACCGGTTGCGCCCTGTTCGGTTCCGGGGATGGCTTGCATCACACCTGAGGTGGTGGCCTCTTGAGCCATCGCAGACAGCACGTCCGGCTCGAGCGTCGGTTCGACCATCTTCGCGTCTTCGATCACGTCGGCTTCAGCAGCGAGGTCAACGATGCTCTTCTGGTCCTCACCGTCCACGAGGTCCGTCTGATCTTCGTCCAACAGGTCCTCGACGATCTCAAGGCTCTGCCGCCGGAGCAGGACAACCATCAACGCGAGCACGCCGAGCAGCAACGCACCACCGAGGCTGACGACACTGTTGGACGACCCTAAGGCTCCACCGAGCAGGACCGATTCCACCTCGAACCACGTTTGCGCCTGCAGGCCGTCGTTGGTTTCAGCGGTGCAACTCCGGTCCGTTCCGGCTTTGCGAAGATCAACCACCCACGTCGCATCGACCAGATGACTGATGGAACCTGCGTTGCATGAGAGGCTCACGTCCTCCTTGGTGAAGGACACGAGATTGCCATGCACATCGACGCCGTACACCGACACCAAGGCGGTTTCACCCTGAGCCATGAGGCGGCCATCGACCTCGACAAAGAGCCGGACGGCCATTCCAGGATCGAACGACACGTCGAGGTTGAGGATTGCCTCGTCTGACTGCAAGGCAACGGCATGCGACCCTGCCATCTTCGGTGTCATGGTCCAATATCCGGGGCCGGAGGTTGAGGGCTCAAGCGTAAGCACAGACGTGTTTAAGTTCGTGCTGACGTTGACGGCAGGACCCACGTTTCCGTGCAGGTCAATCCGGTCAAGATGGAGTTCGACGGGCATACCGGCCACCATGCGATCGGGCAGGGCCTCCTTCAGCTCCAGCATGGATGCGGCACCGGGCTCAACCGTCAAGCGCACCAAACCGAAGACGCCATCGGCGTTCGCTCGGATCACGTGGCCACCAAGCGTGGTCGGTGCCCACAACCCTCCTGACGTGCGCAGATCGAAGGTTGCGTCAGCACCGTCCACGGTCCAGTTGAGCGCAACACCCTCGATGGTATGACCGAAGGCATCGGTCAAACGCGGTGATAGGTCAACGGCCCTGTCGGCAGGGACGAGATTGGCGTCTAAATCGAAGGTGATTGAAGCCAGCCGGCCGTGTTCAACGTCTGTTGTCCATGCCGTCGAGTAGGTCGCGTTGGTGGACGGATCCAGCCACGTGGCCTCCAAACTCCAGGTGCCAATGGATGAAGGCTCCAAGAAGGCGATGCCGGGCGTAAGCACCACGTCGTCTTCCTGCCCCACAGCGAGGCTCCATGTGGCGTTGACCGGCCGACGGTTCCCTGCCTCGTCCACGGCGCGTGCGGTAAGGACCACGTCATCGCCTGCCGTCACCGCGTCGTGCGAGGTGGCCGCCTCGAGGCGAACAACGTCACCAAAGACGACGTTGACGTCGAGCGTTGCCGTCAGGCCAGAATCTTCGACCTGCAAGCGCACAGGGCCAATGTCCACCGGCGTCCACAAGGGCCCATCGTCGGAAGCAGCGACCTGCCCAGACGGGATGGTCCAGTTGGACAGCGACACATCAACGGGGGCAGAGGCACCGAGTGAGTCGCTAAGCAGAGCCCGCAGCGTGACCGGTTGTCCAGCACGAAGCGACATTGGATCTCCGTCCAATTCGATGTCAAGCATGGCCGCGTCCGCGGGAAGCACGGCCACGCTGCCGTTTGCGCTCAGGTTTCCAGCCACCGAGGTCGCCGTGACGTTCCAAACGCCCGGCCGGGTGGGGAAAAAGACCCCGTCGGTGTCGACCACGCCGTGGTTTGAGGACCAGCGGAGGCCTCCAACCTCGTCGTATGGCATCGAAAAGCCGTTGGCATCGACCAGGGAGGGACGGAGAAGAAGGCCTTGGCCGCTGCGCATGGACATCCCGGTGGGGAACACGATGGCCACCGGATCCCCGGGGACGACGTCAACGACGTGCGTTGCTTCAAGGTCGAACAAGCGCATACCGATCTCATACGAGCCCGGGGTTGAAATGACCACGACTGGCGACCCAACGCCTTCGTGCGCCCCGTCGATGGACCAAGCCACGTTGTTCAACGCCGCTTGATTCCCTTTCGCATCGACGCCGATGGCGTTCAAGCGAAAAGGGCTCCCGGCGACGGGCGTCTCGGACAACGACACCTCAAGGTCAACAGGCCGTCCAGGCTCAACGGTGACTTGTCGGCTGGCCATGAGCCCTCCGTGCTCTGCGGTGACGTTCACCACGCCTGCAGACCACGGAATGAACAATCCTGTTTCCTCCATGCTGCCGTTGGTGACCGTCCAATTGATGACCCCGGAGACCGGGTTGCCGGCACCGTCACGTAGCGATGCTTGGAAGAGCAGGGCCTGATCTGCGGTGATGGTCGTGCGGTCCACATCCAGCACCAACGTGCTGGCTGAACTCGACGAGGTATCTTGGAGGTCCTCAAGCACCGGACCCGATGCAGGCAGCAGCAGGATGAGCATGGCCACAAGGACCACGCCCTGCCAAGCCGCGCGTTGAGACCCCATGCCGACCAAGACCACATCGCCCCTTGTGACTTGAAAGGACCGCCGTTTCAGTCGGTCCATTCCTGCCAGTCGTCCTCGCCTTGCATCCGGTACCACCAGACGCCAGCTTCATCCTCATACCATTCCGTGCCGTCTTCGTCAACGCGGTAATCGGATTCGGTTGTGTCTTCGACCTCCTGCGCTTCTTCCTGTTCCAATTCCGGAACGGGTTTGTCGCTCTCAGGAGCCGGTCCGGACGGCCCGGGGGCCGGTCCGCTCGGTCCTGGTGCCGGTCCGCTTGGCCCGGGGGCCGGGCCGCTTGGACCTAGTGCGTCATCATCGTCATCATCGTCGTAGTCGTCGTCATCGTAATCGTCGCTCCCGCTGCGAAGCACGCGGAGGATCAACACCAGGAGCGTCACGAGCACGATGGCACCAAGCGCGGAACCAATGTAGGACACCGGTGAGTTCGCGGCGTAGAATCCGCCCAGCGTGGGTTCGACCATGATGTCGGCTGAGGCCGTGACCGTGCCCACCGTGATGGTGATGGTTTGCGTGTCTTTGTTCATCGTCTCAACGGTCCAGACGCCGTCGCCTTGGGCCGTCACGGTCGCCGCAACGTCGGTGAGGTCCGCACGGGTGGATGGAGGCACCGGAATCGGATTATCGAAGGCATCGAACGCAGACACCGTGACCGTCACGGTACCGAGTTGCTCAACCGTGGTGGCGGAAAGATCCAGCACGAAGCGATCGACCGTCGCCTGTGCGCGCACCGTCACGTTCCACACGCCCTCCACGCCGTTCACGGCGTAGGTGAGCGAGTGGTCACCCGCGCGTCGTGCGAAGTAATCGTACGTCGCTTCATCGGTGGCGTTGATGTCAGGTGCCGTGGCACCTCCTTCGGTCCAGAGCACGTCTTGGGGGAAGGCGTTCCCGTCGGCGTCAAAGCCGGTGACGCTGATGCTGGCATGGTCGCCTGCCGTCAGCACATAACCGGGTTCGGGCGCCTCCAAAGCGACCGCCACACCGTGCCGAATCACGAGGTCGACGCTACGAACGATGGGGGTCCCAGTATCGGTCAATCCGGTTACGCTGACGGTGTAGTTGCCCACGAGGGTCGCATCCCACACCAGCCCAGCGGTTCGCAAGGCATCACCGATGTCGGTGGACGTCCCTGCTTCGTTGTCGATGGACCAGGAGAACCCGTCGGTTGAGATGGGGTTGTTCTCCGCATCGCTGGCTGCAACGCTGAATTGCACGCCGTCGTCGGCCGTCAATTCGAGTGAATCACCGGTGTCACCGTCTTCGAGGGTGACAGCGTCGAGGGTGAGGACATACAAGTCGCCGTGGACCACGGTCATCGAAATGCTCGCCGTGTAGGTCGTGCTCTCGTCCAGAACGTAGGTGGCCGTAAGCGCATAGGCATCGGTGCTGGCCAGCACCGGTCGGAACGTGGTGGCTGGAGCGTCGATGTGCGACAAGGCCGACTGTTCGGTCCACGAACTGTGGGACAGGCTCCAGTTGACGCTNACGCTCCANCGGTTGCCCTTCTGATCCACGGCCTTGACGCTCGCGGTCAACGTCTCATCGGCCGTCAGCTGGAAGCCCATGCCGTTCACNTCGGCGGAATCGACNACCATGGTCAGGTGCACCATGGCCCCCTCGCTGACCGAGATGGTCACCGAGGTGGTGAAGGCCTCGTATCGGGCTTCGATGACCTTGGATCCACGCGACGTGGGCGACCACTCAGCCGGCTGACCGATGAGGACTGAGCCGTCGGCGATGCGCGTCCAGTTGCTCTGAGGGAGCACGACGGGCAAGCGGTTTCCTCGCACGTCAATCCGGGTCGTGTTGAGGTAGACCACATCGTCGGCGGTGATGCTCGTCGCGGACGCCACCAATTCAAGCGAGGCCATTTCGCCGTGGCCCACTTCGATGTCGAGTGAGCCTTCGGCGCCTGATGCAGAAGTGACGCTGAGCGTCCATGAGCCAACGTGATCCGCAGTGTAGGCCATGCTCGCTTCAGAGTAATTGCCGTTGGTCGTGCTCCACGACAGACCACCGGCAAACGCGGCGTCCATGGTGTTGCCGTATTGATCGATGACCGTGTGGGTCACGTCGCAGCTGGTTCCTGCAGGAATCACGCCTTCGCATCCGCTGAGGACGATCGCCGCGGGCGAACCGGCCAAGACGTCGACGTTGACCGTGGTCGTCAACGCGCCCCACGCCACCTCGATGGTCTGAGCGCCAGAGGTGTACGGAGCAAAGGTGGAACCGGTCATGGTGCCGTTGCTCGGCGTGTAGGTGATGACTTCGCCACTGATGGGGTTGCCGTAATCGTCGGTCACGTAGGCATCGATGGTCAAGGTCTCGTCAGCGGTGATGGTCGCTGTGAGCGGGTCCACGACCAAGGTCGTCGGTACGTCCGCGACCACGGTGATCGTGGTCGTGTCACAGATGGCACCGTAACACGCGGTCACCGTTTGGCTGCCGGCCGTCACGGGAACCCATGTGCCTCCACCGTTCACGGTCGTCGTGATGCTTCCATCGGAGACCGTGAGGGTGATGCCAGCGGGCAGGCTCAACGAAGCGCCGTTGAAGTCGCTGACGCTTGAGGACACGGTGACGCTGCTTCCTGCGGTGTGGGTCGTGCCCTGCTGGGTGTCCACGTCCAGGGCGTACACCTCGGTGTAGTTGAGCGTCACTTCAGGTCGGACCGAAGCTCCTGCCTCGCTCGTGGACACGGTGAAGGAGGCCACACCCGTGTTGGGCGTGGCGATCAGCATCCACACGTGATCACCGGACAGGCTCATGCCCGGGAAGGTCAGAGGCACATCAAGCCAGCCCGTGGTGCCGTAGGGAACCGTCACGGAGGACAGGGCCGGGCCATAATCAAGGCCGGCGCCGAGGCCGGGCGTCGCCCAAGCGTTGCCGGAGGAACTCTCGTTCCACGTCGAGGAGGCTTCACCCCAAGCGCTTGGGTTCAGAAGTTCGTGGACGGTAAGCGTCATCGAACTCGCACCACCGGCTCCGTTCCAACCGTTCGCAGGCAGGTAGAGGCTGAGGTCGGCGGTGTGGGCCCGCAGCGTCGTGGACAGCGGCACTTGCCCGAAGTCAACCCCGATGATCATGCGGCAGGCGTCAACGACGTTGACGCCACCGCATCCGGTGCCCGTTCCGAGCATGGCCTGCGACACTGAACCGTAATTCGTTCCCGCGCTGGCGTTGGTGATCATGCCCTCGCGCACGCGCGTGTGACCAAAGTCAGCAACTTCGTTGCCTGTTTGGAAGACGTATTCCCAGCGGTTGTCGCTGATGGTTGAGGTGTCCGGATCGCCCAATGCAAAGGACCACCGCGAGGAGGAGGGGCCCGGAATCGACTGATTCACGCCTTGCACCCACCACTCGTACGCCACGCCAACATCGAGCGTCGCGTCAATGCGGAAGCTCGTGTTGGTCAGGAACGCGCTGTCCACCCACGAACGGTATGAGCTCACGCCGCTGGGTCCGGACAAGGTCAGGATGTAGTCGGTTGCATCTGGCAATGCAGCCCACGTCAAGGTCGGTGCATCGCCTGAGTCGAGTTGGAAGTCGCTCGTGTCGTACAGCACGGCACCGTCTGCAGGGGCGGACAGCGTGGGTTGCGAAGGCGGCAGGATGCCGTCAACGTTGTCCACATACTCCAGATGGATCTGAGGATGTCGTGAGGTGTTGCTCGTGGACTCAGAACTCACGAAGGTCATGGTCGACGACGGTGTTCCCACAACGTCGAGGCGGACCGTCATGGACAGGTTCCCGTTCGCAATGTTGGATTGCGCCAAACTGGTCAAATCGAAATCAACGAAGCCGTCAGGCGGGGTCAGGGTCAACGTCGAGCGCGTCACTTCCGTGGTCGAGCAAGTAGGTGCAGCATTCCACGTGACGCTTGACTCGGTGAAGCTGGAGCACGCGTACGCAGCAACGGTGAGCGAGGTCGGACCAACCGTGTTCCGGTACATGCGAAGCAGCATCTGTGTCGGTGTCATGGCGGTCGGCCAAGGCAAGTCCGAGAGATCAACGTCAATCAGGATGGCATCCTCGCCGCTTCCACCGGCGCCTTGTCCAAGGCTGAGGCTCGACGATGCACCGCTGTTGGTGTTCGGGTTCACGGATGAAATCGTGACGTCGCTCACCGAGGGAACGCCCGGTGCGGTCGTGAAGACCGAATTGCGGCTGAGCGTGACGGTGTGGTTGCCCTGACCGTCGTCCGAGCCTTGGTCTTCCGCATAGCGGAAGGTGGCGGAATCTGACCACGCACCAAGCCTGTGGTTTTGCTCTGCCCTGACCATCCAATGGTACCACTGGTCGGTGTCCATACCTTGCAGGGTTCGGTTGTAGGTCGTGGAGGCGGCATCAAAGACGCCGATGCCTGAATCGGTGGAATCACGGCAGACGAGGTTCTGCAAGAACCGGTCATCGGTGGCGATGCACACCTCCCAACCCGTCGCGTTTCCAACGCTCGAACTCCAGTCCACCTCAACGGTGTCTGCACCGGTCGGTCGAGGAGCGGAGAGGTTCCAAAGGGTGCTCCCCGTGGACGGCGAGGTCAGGGTGGAGGAGGCAGGAGACCAGCCTGCTGTGGTCCGGTAGGTGATGTTCAACACCGGGCGATCTTCCGTCGATGATGCGTCGCTGGAATGGAAGCTTTGCCGACCCATGCCCGAGCCGAGTTCTTCGGCCTGGAGCATGAAGGCCAAGGGGTCTCCGTTGTCCAACATCTGCTGAACGAGCGCGGTAACGTTCCAACTGTAGGCGGTGTCCACGGCCGAAACAAAGGTGGTTTCACCCACGGCAGGGATGGTGGTGTCGCTCGAGCTGTGGTATCCTCCAGGCACGGCCCACGTACCGCCGGTGCCTGGTCCAAACCACGTGGCACTGCTGTTCCAAAGCGTGGTTGTACCAGAAACCGAAACGTCCACCCCGGACCCTTGTGAGGTACCGATGGTGGTCAGTTCGAGGCTGGCGTTGATGACCTCCATCGTGGCTGGAAGCGGGAGTCCAGTGAAGTTGAACGCGATCAGTGAGGAAGCACGCTGACTTGTGCTCGAGGAGAAGAAGGAACGCCCAACGTTCAGGGTGCTCGAGGAGGCGTAAGCGGTGTTCACGGTGCCCGAGTCAATGCTGGTGTCAAGAACGCCCTCGGGCATCAACACGCTGTCGTCGACCAAGCTCCCATACTGCAAGCGGTACCATGCCTCGTCGGCATCGATTTCGCCGGCCATGACCGCTGGGATGTGCACCGTTCGGCCGCTGGACCAAGGGCCATACATGCCGTCGGTTACTTCGCGCACCTCCCACACCACGGACCCGATGTCACCGAGGTCTTCTTGTGGCGTGTAGCTGAACGCAAAGAATCCCGAGTCCTCACGGCTGTCGTAGGTGGTCCAACCTCCGGAGAGGAAGGTGTCCGCGCTCCAAGCATCATAGACACGAACCTGGAAAGAGGTCGTAAATCCACCCGCTGAAGCAGGGTTCCAGTACATCACAGGGCGCTCATCTGGAACGAGGGCGTGCGAGGATGAATCAAAAGAAACCGCCTGATCGGCCGGGCCGGTAAGCGTCGGGGCATTGGACGGTGCCGTACCGGTCCCGCTCACCCACGTGAGGTTCAACCACGGGCGTTCGTTTGTTGATGCTTCAACGCTGCTCAGCAGGACCTGCCCGGACGCATCTGAATCAACCAGAAGCAGGACGTCCAATTCGTCATCACCGCTGGCCAGTGCGGCTTGGACCAAATCAGCCACGTCCCACGTCATCCAGCCTGCGCTGACCGAGGTTGCATAGGTCGTCACCCGTGCACCAAATTGGTTCACGCGGTCCACGTCGCTGTAATGCCAGCCTGGTGTGAACGTGCTGCTGACGCCCGTCCATGTGTTAGTGCCGTCATAGGTGGTCTCGTTCGCCGAAGCGTTCCAGTCCACCAAGGCCGGCAGGATGCCCACGTTCACGCCAACAGCTGACGAGAGTTGGGAGAACATGTGCAGTTCGGCACCCTCCACCCGCGCGTTCTGCGGGTTGGGGATGTCGGTCAATGGGATGCGCAACAGCGTGGCAGCCTGTTGCGTCGATGTGTCGCCAACCCGGAGGGTGCTGGACGTGTCGTAGGTCTGACCGCTGCTGCCGCGAATCACGGTGGTGTCTTCAAAGCCCACGATGCCGAGAGACGGCATGGCCTGCTCATGGCGGAGTTCAACGGCCACCTTGTTGTTGCCAAGGTCCCAGGTCGTGGTGTCCGGCAGCAGGAAGTGGTTCGTCTCCGACCAGTTCCCAAGCTGATTGGTCGCTGAAATGGCTCGAACACGCCAGTACCAGGTGGTGCCGTCGTTGAGCTCTTGCTGCGGTTCGTAGGTCAGGTTGGTCGCGTCGAAACCTTGGTCATTGAAGGAGGTGAGGTAACGCATGCTTGCGGTGTTGAACTGGGCAGTGGTGTCGAGTTGCAAAGCCCATCCACCGATCGTCAATCCGCCAGCATAGGTCCAGTTGAGCAGGGGCGTCGTGTCGCCGGCCGGGTTCAGGCCGGGCAGCACCGCCCACGAACCGTTCGCAGGGCTGCTCGGGACGGGCTCGTCTGGAACGCTGTCCGAGCCGGGCACGTACACGATGGTCATCTCGGCTCGATCGCTGGACGCCGCTCCGTTGCCGTAGAGCAAGGCGTACTTCGAAACGGTGCTCGGGGTGGTGACCATGTCGAAGATGAAATCCACGGAGCGGTTCTCTCGCATGGCGGTCTGAACGGCTTGGGTCACGTTCCAATTCACTCGGTCACCGCCGGAGTAACTCGAATCCACCGTGGTCGAGGTCAGCAGGGCACCGCGCTCCCAACCGCGAGCACCGCTTGTGCCCCACGCGTTGGTGCCGTCGTACGTGGCCCACGTGGCGCCGGACTCGGTCCAGTTGTGCTGACGGCTCTCGAAGGCCCCGATGATCGGTGAGCCGCCGGCGGCCAACGAGAGTTCCATGCTGACGTTCGCGCTTTGCACGGCGTACCCGGCAGGAAGGAGGTGACTGGTCAGGTCGCAGCCAAACAGGATGGTCTGCCTGGCGCTGGTGTCGAGGGCAATCAGCATCTCTTCGTCAGCGTCGTAATTGTCCGACGGAGAGGACGAGTCAACGTAGGTGTCCATACAGGACGGCAAAGTGCCGTCGGAGGTGCCGTTGCCGTGGCTGAGGCGCAACTCGTAACGGTCCCCGCCAAGCCAATCAGAGGTCAAATCACTGACCACGAAGGAGGCTGTGGCCCATCCACCAACGCGATCGTTCGATGAAATTGACGCCATGCGCCAATGGTAGCCCGTGCCCGTGTTCAGGCTCCCCGCGCCGCTCGGCGTGTAGCCGGTCGANGTGGACGAGAGGTCCGAAGAGGAACGGGTGTCTGCNANGANCACGCGGTTGCGGAATTCTNCNTCTTCGGCCAATTCGAAGAGGAAGTCGTGGCCGGANAGCGGCGTCCANAGCAAGTCGGGNGTGGTGTTGCCGCTGAGGTTGTGGCCGCTGAGGTTCCAGACCGCATGGCCGTNGCTCGGTGCATNGAGGCTTGGAGCAGCGGGGCCTGAGNTCAAGGAAGTGGTGCGGTAGGTGATGCTNAGCGATGGTNGGTCGCTCGCGGAGGAGGCCTCAACGGAGTGGAAGACCGCTGCATCGCCTGCAGTGTAGGCCTCNTTCAGGCCGCGCGCGGTGAGCAGGAAGGTGGCTGATGTGTCGGACGCTGCCTGAAGGTGCGCTTGAATCGCCGTGGTGACGTTGAGGCTGAGGCTCGTGTCCGTTGAAGACATCTCCACGGCATCGGTAGCAGCGTGCGAAGTGGCGCGGCCACCACTGGCCCACGTCTGCGAGGAGGATTCACGGTTCCACGTGATGGTGCCCTCGTCCCATGACGATGCGTCGGTGGGGTGAACGGAAACCAGCGGAGTACCGCTCACCGAGGACACCGACAGGTCGAGGGAGGCCTCGGTGATGGCGTAGGTGGCGTCCATGCCGACGTGCTCCATCCGCATGCGTAGGTGACTGAACGTCTCTTTGCTGCTCGTCATGGTCGCCTCGATGGTCTGTGACGTGCCGAATGCACCGTTCTTCGAAACCTCTGACACCGTCGCGTCTTCGACGAATGCATCTGACAGACCAAGATCGACCAGGTCCACCGTAGAGGTCCCGTCAGCGTTCACGGTCACGTCGAGATCGGGGAGGACCACATGGCCGCTTTCCCATGCCCCATAGACACCGTTGCTGTCGAGGCCTCGTGCACGCCAGTGAACCTCCGTTCCGTTATCGAAGGCCACGCTCGCTGGAAGCTCAACGCTCCCGGAAGTCGAGGTCGTGGTAAACGCGCTGGCATCGGCAATGGAGTTCAACTCACGGTCTTCACCGGCGGCGACAAGCCAAGTATCGGAGAGCGCAAACTGAACCTGCACGTTCGAAGTGCTTTGGGTTGCGTCCATCCATTCGAACGCAGGCGTGGTGTCGGCCTGAAGGATGGGCGCGTGGTTGACCAATGCCGTGCCGTTGGCCGGCATGTCCGGCGTGATGGTGCCACCCGAGGTGGTCGCCGTCGAGGTGGACACCACGGTGAGCAGCGGCCGAGCGACGCTGGCCACGGCTTCGGAAAGTTGACACTCGAACGCATCTCCGGTGGCCGCGATGACCATCGAAAGGTTGCTTGAGTCCGCAGCGGCTTCCTGAGCGAGCGCGGTCACGTTGAGTGAAAAAGTACCGTTGGAGCTGGCGTGCAAGGGGGGCTCCCACACGCCTCGGTCCGTGTCCACGCCGTCGAGCCCAACAAGCGCCCAACTGTCAAAGGCGTCGGACATCGCCCACGTGGCATCGGTTGCGTTCCAGGACGGAAGCACGCGCGCGGCGTGGAATGCGGTGTCGCCAGGCATGGGCGCGACGCTGGAACATTGGAGGTCCAACGTGGCGGATTCAACGGTCGAGGCGGAGGTCAAACCGAGGTTGAACTCCAACAGGAGCCGCCCTTCACCGGTGGCCCCCAGATCCCCGATGTCAGCGGTGTCTGCACCTTCTGAGGAGGTGGTGGCGGTGGAGAGGATGCCGACGTCCTGCACGGGCGAGAGTTGAGCGGTGGCTCGGGCCACGTTTGGGGCCTCGTCCAAAACGGCGTTGTTGCTCATCAGTGGGACGCCGACGTCGGCGATGAGGAACAACATCACGAGGGTCAGAACAAGGGGAGTTCGTCGAGGGGCGGATGCGGACGTCATGGAACTCGCTTTTCTGAGGGTTTGGACGCTTATAGCCACTTGCCCGTGATGGCCTGCTCAACGTCGAGCGAAGGTTCATGGGCGCTCGACGGAGGTGGGTGGAATCATGTCGGAGCTTTGGGTCGAGAAGCACCGTCCACGGACGGTGACCGACATCCGAGGCCAGCGCTCCGTGGTCGAACGCCTTGGCGTCTACGCCTCAAAGGGCGAATTCCCCCACCTGCTCTTCGCAGGACCCCCCGGCACTGGAAAGACCACCGCTGCCATGGCCTTGGCCATGGACGTGTTCGGTGAAGAGTTTCGCCGAAACCTGCTCGAGATGAACGCATCAGACGAGCGAAAATTGGAGAGCATCCGCAGCAAGGTCAAGCAGTTCGCTCGAACCACGCCCTACGGCGATGCCCCGTTCAAGGTCATCTTCCTCGACGAGGCCGACGCGTTGACCAACGACGCCCAAGGCGCCCTNCGACGCATCATGGAGCAGTTCGCAGAAACCTGCCGATTCATCCTCTCGTGCAACTATTCCTCGAAGATCATCGAACCCATCCAGTCGCGTTGCGCTGTCTTCCGATTCCGCCCGCTCCCTGACGCGGAAGTCCAGGACCAGGTCGCGCTGGTGGCCGCGTCGGAGCACCTCGACATCGTCGACGATGCGGTCGAAGCCATCACGCGCATCGCCCAAGGCGATCTGAGGAAAGCGCTCACCACCCTGCAAGTTGCGGCCGCTCTGGACCGAACCATCGACCGCGGCCTGATTTACGAGACCTCGGCNACAGCACCACCAGAAGCCCTCCATGCGTACCTGATGGCGTGCAAAGAGGACGGATTCCATGCGGCGCGACGTCGTTTGCGCGAACTTCTGGACCGTTANGGTCTGGCNGGAACCGATTTCGTGGCTCAACTCCATCGCAACCTCTACGCTGCTGACTTCCTTGACGAACAAGCCAAACTTCGCTTGACGGAACGGATGGCAGACGTCGAATTCCGNCTGGTCGAAGGCGGAAGCGAAACGGTTCAGCTCGATGCACTGACGGCTCGTTTGGTGAACGAACTCAACGGATGACGTTCACTTTCAGCGCACCCCCACCGCGCAGAAGGAGGACCTCATGCCCATCCTNGAGCATGAACCCGCGAATCCTCATCGCCGACCTTCTCTGCTGGACTGTGGCTGCACCCCTCGTTCGCGCGTGGCGTCAGCGCAACATTGCGCGACAGACCCATGTCCGACGTACCGTCATGCGCGTCGATGATTTGCTCCAAGCGATGGTCCGCGCTCATCCTGACGTTGCGTGGTGATCACGCACGCTCGTCGATGACGTCCAAGTGCCACGCGTAGACNCGGGTGTTGATCCACGGAGAGCCCTGCTCCTCGATGTCGACGGTGATGGTCCACCGGCCCTCGACCAAGTCTTCGCCCAGCGGCACCAAGAACCAGCGNTGGTCAGCGTCACTTCGGCTCAAATTTGCGAAGGCGTCGGGCACAACCTCCACCGGTTCCACCGTTTCGCTGCCGGCATTGCTTGAGAGGCGCACTTCAACCTCGTTNGCGCTGACCTCGTCGTTGTCGGTCAGGGTGAACATCACCCATGCAGAGCCGCGCAGGATACCGTCGTCCGTGGTCCATGCGAAACCTTCGCCACCGTCGTCTGTGGCGTTGTCAGATGCACTGGCCAGCACCAGCGTGCCGTCACCGTCCATCACCCCAATGTCCCAATCGCCGTCGAGGGATGCGGCCGTGACGTCACCNAAAGGTGGGTTGACGAGCAANAAGGAGAGGGCGAGGAAGGTGAAGGTNTGGAGGAATCCAGCCTTGACCCAGGTGCCGGGCTTGTACTGCTCAACGAAGGCCTCAGGCATGACGGCACGGTGGAGTGCTGGCAAGAAGATGAGCATCCCAATGGGGAGGAACCACAACAGAAATCCATCCCCNGGGCCGACCCAACCCATCAGCAGGTGGCGGTTCAGCAACGCCACGACCGCCGCGAAAGCCAGCACGAACCACATGGAGGCCGTTTCGGCCTTCTCCTTGGCCACGTGCTGCACAGGATCGAACCGCTCGATGCCGAGATCGGCGCCCGAGCGCCGCTTCTTCCGCTCGGCAGCGGTCTTGTCGAGCCGCTTCTGGCGGTCGGCCGCGGCGGCGNCCATCGCCGTTTGGAGGTCGACCATGCCATCGGGCTGTGGAGGCAACCCATGAAAGGACCGGTCCAAACCCGGGGTGGGTGTTCCGTTGATTTGAAGAACGGAGCGTCGCAGCNGAAGGCAGGCCGGGGTGGCGTAGTTGGTGGCGCGTCGGACTCATAGGACACTATGATCGGACTAACCGTCGATGTCTGAGACATCCGAAGGTCGCGGGTTCGAGCCCCGCTCCCGGCACCACAAGCGAGCGCTTCATGGACGGTGACGNTCTCGCCGNCTCATGGACGCCAACCAAGGGGACCGCGTGCGCGTCGAGGTGGAGACCGAAGGTGGCTCCACGGTGCTCGAAGGAAGGGTTCTCCCTGCGGCAGCGGCCAAACACCTCACCCTCAAGCTGGTCAACGGATACAACGTCAGCCATCGGGTGGACCGGGTCCTCAACCTTGAGGTGCTCGAATCCGCGTCAGAGNACACACCGTCCAATGCCNCCTCACCCGCAACGGACGACAGCGACCTGCCCCACGTCCACGTGATGCACACCGGTGGGACGATCGCCTCGAAGGTGGACTACGCCACCGGCGCAGTCAACGCCTCCTTTGAGCCCGAGGAATTGCGAGCCAACGTTCCAGAATTGGCCGGATTGGCCAACTTGACCACCACCAAACTTGGCAACATGTTCTCGGATGATNTGAGGGCNCAACACTGGAACAAGATGGCAGCAGCATGTGCAGATGCGTTTGCCAACGGTGCCAGAGGCGTGGTGGTGACCCATGGCACGGACACCCTGCACCACTCAGCCGCCGCACTCGCGTTCGCCTTCGCCGGCCAGGGCACCCGACCGGCAGGCCCGATTGCCTTCGTCGGTTCGCAGCGTTCTTCGGACCGTGGTTCCAGCGACGCCGCGGAGAACCTTCTCGCGGCCGTTCANTGGGCTGCACACGGNCCGCGCCCAACTGGGGCCCTTGGTGACGCGACGGTGATCGTGATGCACGCCTCNTCCGATGACGGGCGGTGTGCCGTCCTTCCAGGCGTTGCGACGNGGAAGATGCACTCCACCAGAAGGGACGCGTTCCGTGCCCTCAACGCCGCTCCNATCGCCCACGTCGAGGTGGGGCACGACGGCTGCCGGCACGTCCTGAGCGACACCTACGCGAAAGAGGCCTCCGAAGCCACGCCGCGTGAGGCAATCACGTCACCGGCAGCATACAGGACCGACCTGAACCTCCCACAATTGACCGCGAATGCGTGGCTCCGCGCGGAGCACATCGAAGCGTTGGCCGCGACCGGCCCGGCAGCGATCATCATNCACGGCACCGGCCTTGGCCACGTGCCGATGAGCGATCCCGCGGGCGACGCTCCCGAAAACAAAGACATCTGGAAGGCCCTGATGCGCGCTTCAAACAGGAAAATGCCCATCATCGTCACCACCCAGTGCATGGAGGGGCCNGTCGACATGAACGTCTACGCAAAAGGAAGGGAGCAGCAGGACCTCGGCCTCCTCGGGCATGGCTTGACNTGCCATCCTGACACGGTGGCGGTCAAAGCGCACTTCCTCATCAGCAACGGCATGGAGCTTGAGGAACACCTGCACACCGACCTGTGCGGAGAGAACCCCCTGCGCCTTTGAACAGCGAGCACATCAAGAACCGCGTTGAGCAAGACAAGCNCATGGAGGGCGTCAACGGTGCGCGACTTCGCGAGCTTCGCGACCGTCGAGGCACNGTTGAGAAGGGCGGTGGCACCCGCAAACTCGAGGCCATCCGCGCCACGGGCCGTGGAACCGCACGGGAGCGCATCGGTATGCTCCTCGACGAAGGGTCTTTCATCGAACTGGACGCTTTTGTGACCCACCGGACCACGGACCACAACATGCACCTTCACCCCTCTGCGGGAGACGGTGTGGTGGCGGGACACGGCAGCATTGACGGCCGCCGCGTCTACTGCTTTGCGCAGGATTTCAGCGTCCACGGCGGGAGCATGGGTGAAATGCATGCGCTGAAGATCGCCAAAGTCGTGGAGATGGCCGAACGGGCCCGAGCGCCTTTGGTTGGCATTTGGGACGGTGGCGGACAGCGCGCNCANGACGGCATCGCTGCNCTCGGCGGAACCGGGGAACTGCTGGACCGCATGGTGCAGTGCAGCGGTCGCATCCCAATGCTGAGTTTGGTGCTCGGCCCCGTGGTGGGCGTCAGCGCCCTGGCCGCTGCCTTGGCTGACTTTACCATCCTCGGAGAAGAACACGGCCANCTCTTCCTCTCTTCACCGCTTGAAACACCGGAGGTCATGTCNGGAGAAGTGGACGCACCNGGNCTCGGCGGCGCCAACCTTCACGCCTCCCGAAGCGGCATCGCTTGCCTCGTGGCCGATGACGAAGACGACGCCTGCGCAATCGCCGCGGACCTGCTCTCCTTCCTTCCCGATCACAACGATGCCGCGCCACCTTTCGAAGAGACCGCGGACCCCTCCGACCGGCTGACGGAAGAGTTGGAATCCATCGTCCCGGACAACCCGAACAAGCCCTACGACATGGTGAAGGTCATCGAAACGGTCGTCGACGACGGACGCTTTGTCCAACTCTTCGACGCCTATGCGGAGAACATCATCATCGGTTTCGCCCGCCTTGGCGGGCGCTCGGTAGGCGTCATCGCCAACCAGCCGCAGGTGCTCGCCGGCTGTTTGGACATCGATGCGTCCATCAAAGCCGCTCGGTTCATCCGCACCTGTGACGCGTTCAACCTCCCCCTGTTGACCATCGAAGACGTTCCTGGCTTCCTTCCTGGCGTGGTGCAAGAATGGGGCGGCATCATCCGCCACGGAGCGAAACTCCTCTACGCCTATGCTGAAGCCACGGTCCCAAAGATGACCTTGGTCACTCGGAAGGCCTACGGAGGTGCCTACCTCGCCATGTCCTGCAAGCACTTGGCCAGCGACTACAACGTGGCGTGGCCGACGGCAGAACTGGCCGTCATGGGAGCAGAGGGGGCGGTGAACATCATCCATCGACGTGAGATTGCCGCTGCCGACGATGCGGAGAAGGAAAACGTCCGCCAGAACCTCATCGACGAATACAAGGCGAAATTCGGGGACCCCTACGTTGCGGCGAGGAACGGCTGGTTGGACGACGTCATCGAGCCCTCAGAATCCCGCTTGAGGCTCATTCGAGCCCTGAACGTCTTGGCCTCCAAGCGCGAGTGGACGCCCCCGAAGAAGCACGGAAACATCCCGCTGTGAACTCAGTCTTTCGCACGCCAGGCCACAAGGGCAAGAACGGCGAGGACAACCGCGCCGCCTGCAAACAAGAGCGTACCTGCGCTTCCTCTGGTCTCGTCGTCGACCGCTGCATCAGGGGAAGCTTCGACCTCGATCGGCAGGACATACACGACACTCTCGTCCGAACCGGTGTGCAGTTCTTCAACGCGCAAGGTCATGCCCATCAGGGCGGAAGACGGAAGGTTCCAGACGCTGTCACATGTCACCGACCACAGCGGCACGCCACGGTCATCGAGCAACGCCGGGCCGCACGACGGTGTACCGGCCTCAAGCATGGCCAAACCGTCGCCGTCCAACATGCTGCCTTGGAAGGTGGTGTTGGTCAAATCGTCACGGTCCTCGACCGTCCACCGCACTTCGATTTGGTTGCCCGCAAGAGGACGCACCCAGTCGAGCCGAATGCTGCCTGCATCCTCGACCGGTTCGATGACGATGGACAAGGGCAGGGTCAGGTCAGCATCAGGGAAAGCGAACAACAGGCTGGTTTGAATCCGTCCGTTGGCGTGCGGGAGCGGTCGGATTTCCAGCGTTGAATCCACCACATCCACCACGGCCAATGCCGTGGGAAGGTCGACGATGCTGACCACGGGCAGGTCCCCATCTGCATCCCAAGCAAGCGGCAAGAGGTCCACGTCAAGTACACCGTCCTCAAGCAGGGTCAGGTCAAGTTCGGTTTGATTCAGCACTGGGGGGTCGTTGACTGGCTTGACGACCACGGTCACGTTCACGCTCGCAGCTTCAGTCGTCCCGTCACTGACCGTCAATGGAATGACCACCGATCCCGACGCGTTCGCAAGCGGCAGCACGCTAAGGTTTGAGCCCATCACGGCGGCGCGGACCGGGCCGATGTCCGCCCACATGCCGCCTTGAACCATGACCTGAAGCGGCGCGCCTTCCGGGTCCACAACGTGGGCGTTGAGGTCAAGGCTTTGCTGCGGTCCGTCCTCCTCGAAAACAAGGGTCGGTGGGACCCCCAGCACGTCCACTGGGTTGTTCACTTCGCCCATCCTGACTTGCACCGAGACCTGAAGCGGCGAGGTCTCACCGGCTGCAGAAAGACTGGCGTTGAGCACGGCACCCCCCAACCAATCCACATCAGAGACGTCGCGGATTTCCACGGACGCGCCACCTGGCATCACGGTGAGCTCAAATTTGCTGGCGTTGTTGCCTTCCAATCGGGCCGAGGTGAACAGCACGTCATGGCCGTCAGGATCTGTCGCAAGGGTGTCCGCTCGCAACGAAGCGAACCCGCCTTGAGGCACGATGACCGCGGGAACAGGCGCCAATGACTCAAGCGGACCGTTGCCCCGCACAAGCGTCAAACTGCGTTGAACCGGGGCGCCGTCAATGCTCACCTTGAGGGTGGCATCAAAGAGACCCGGTTCAATGTTGGTGACGTTGAGGTCACAGGAAAACCAGCCGGTCGCGTTCACGCTTCCATACACTTCCATCGATTCATCGTTGATCCAACACATCGCTTCAGCGGCTCGTCCATCGGCATGCCAATCGCTGCCGTCCCAGAGACCGATCTGGCCCCTGAATTCGAGCACGCCGCTGACTTCTGTGCCGCTTTGGTTGGTCGGGGAGGTCACGTTCAGCCGCAACAATTCAGCCGCGGACAGGTCCTCGTCAAGGTAAGCATCAGCATCACTGAGGATGCTTGGATCGCTCGGCCGGTTGAAGGCCACGGCGAAGGCATCGTGGTCGCCCCGCGTGGTCATGTCGAGCAAGCCGACCACGTGAAGGGCGGCGATGCGGTGTTGCTCTTCCTGCGTGATGGTGGCCGTGCCGTCGCCGCCCGCAAACAGACCGGTCGAATCCTTCCACTGGTTGTGGTTGGCCCCACGCAAGGTCATGACGTGCAGCCCCACACCAAGGCCCGAATCAAGAAGCGGGAGCACGTTTGTCTCGACAGGAGCGATGTCATCCACGGAACCGGTGATCAGCAAACCCACGGCCGGGGCGTCGAACAGGAGATTGAGGGCATCGTCGGTGACCCCATCGTCGTCAATGAGGGTCCCGTCATCGCTCAAGCCAAGTCCGAAGATGCCGCTTGGCGGCACCGCATCGCGACCCAGCTCGAACCATCGCCCAGCCATTTCAAGGGCGGCGGCAGCGCCATCACCATGCCCGCCAATCGCCCACTGGTCGGACATGCTGTCCAAACTTCCAGGAACGGTTCCGTCGCCCTCGCTCACCTCGTACACGCGGTCGAGCACAGGCTGCAAGGCCCACGGCCCCTCTGGCACCCCATCGGCCACCGCAACCACGTAACCACGCGCCACCAAGGTCTCGGCGAACAGGGTGTAATCACCGGTGCCTTCACCGTCTGTAGGAAGGAACAGCACCACGGGGAAGGGCCCGTTCCCGGCCATCTGGGTCTTGACACCCGCTTCAATCGCAGGGTAATGCAAGCCGACATCCTGTCCGAGGGAAGTCGTCAGTTCGACGGTCCCCATCGGGAAATCGGCTCCAACGTGAGGCTCAGCGTCATACTCCTTCGCAGGCGGAAGCGCATGCACAAGCGGCATGCAGAGCAGCAACGCCAGCACGACGAGCGTGGGACCTGCCCGCATGGACGCTGATTTCGACCGCTCGATGTTCAATCTTGGCCAAGACCGCATCGTATCAGCGACCGTCAAGCAGGGCCTCAACCGCGACCAAATCTTCCATCAAATCAGGGATGGACGGCAGCATGGCTTGGAGTTCTGGTGCCCAGAGGATGCGCCATGCTTCGAGGTGCTGGGCGACCAGCATCCATCGCCCGTCAATGAGGGGTCCATCGAGGGACCCGTCCGCATGCACCGCCTTGTTTTGGTAGGCTGGAATGAGGTGTTTGCTCGCGTACAGAGGTTCGCCCTCACCGTCAAAATCGATTCCAAGCGCCGCCGGCTCCGAAGGCCCCGCCGAGGCAAGCTCGGGCAGGGCTGGCGCCAGAGGACGTCGGCCCTCAATGAGATGAACGCGCCCGCCCGCGTTGACCCACGCATGTGCAACGGAACGTGCCGCGCCACCGCCTCCACGCATGCGAAGAATCGCACCTCCGTCCGGACCACAACCGGCTAAACGAGCCACGGCCAGCACGCCGGCCCCGTCCGTGCCGGCGGAGCGAACCTCATCCCCCTGGAGCCGGAGGGCGTTTACGCTCAGCAAGGCATGGGCATCGTCGACGCAGTCCCAATCACCGATGAGATGCTTCAGCGGAGAGGTGAGGCTCAACCATCGCCCTTCCTTGGCATGAAATGAAGGAGGCGCGGCAGAGCTTGGCCGTGGGCTTTGGGCAAGACGCGTTTGCACGGCAACGTGCAAATCGCCCCGCGCGAAATGCGGTTCAGTCATCTGTTCGAACACGCCTTCCATGGTGGTTGTCTCGATGCGCAAGGCCCGCGAATGCTCCAGCGCAAT
>NZMM01000040.1 GCA_002694585.1 Methanobacteriota archaeon | reverse complement strand
CCGTCCGCGTCGTGGAGGCCTACGACAACGACACGGTCTCTCCGGCCGGACTTGACGTGCTGTTCTCGTGGTCCGGCGTCGTGTGCGAGGAAGGAAGCGCTTCGGACCGCTGCACCTTCTCTCCCTCCGACGAGGGTCTGACCGTGGTGACGCTCACCGCGACGGACGACGACGGTGCGAGCACGGTCGTGAACGCGACCGTGGAAGCCACGAACATCGCGCCTTCCCTGGACACCATCGCCCTCTTCCGCAACGGCACCGAAGTGCCGGTCATCGACGGCTGGATCGTCGACGAGGACGAACCCATTGGGCTCTTGGTGCAGGCCGATGACACGCCNAANGATCTNTCGTCNCTGGCCGTCNTNTGGGACCTTTCGGACCTNGTGGACGGACTCGAGCAGGGCACCGTTGGGCCCGTCTCGTCCATCGAAACCTCCTGGCCGGTGTCCGGCACCCACCGCGTGAGCGTGCAGGCCATCGACGACGATGGCGTGGCGTCGGGCACCCTCGAGGCCGACGTGTTGGTTCGCAACGTGGCGCCCACCATCGAAAGCCTCGATCCGACGGTGGCCATTTACGAAGACGAGGTGTTGAAACTCAGCGTCGNCGTTGACGACACGGCCTCGGATGTGCTGAACTTGACCACGTGCTGGGACCTCGATGCGCGCATCGACACCGACAACGACGGCGGTGCCACCAACGACTGCGACGTCGAAGGCGTGACCCTCGAACAGATTTGGTCGGAAGCCGGGACCCGGCTCATNACGGCCTTCGTGGTCGATGATGACGGCGCCATGGCCAGCACCAACACGACGCTGACCATCGTNAACCTCCGTCCCACGGCGGTCATTTCCTCAGCGAGCAACCTCTCGAACCTCGTGGAGGGGGATTGGCTCAACCTGACNGCAGCAGATTCCCTGGACACCGAGTCAGACCTCATNTCCCTGACCTATGTGTGGGACACGGACGCCNTGCCNGGAGCGATCGACAGNACCCTCCCCATCTTGCAACTCGAGGCGCTTGCGCCAGGCACCTATTCGGTCAACCTGACCGTCACCGATGACGANGGAGCATCGCATTCGATGAACGTGCAATTGGTGGTGGCCGAAGCACCGACCAACAACCCCATCGCATGGGCGGTGAAGGAATTCGGCATGACGACGACGATCATCATCGGCGTGCTCGGTGTGGTCATCCTTGGATTGGTGAGCATGCTTGTCTTGGGTCGTCGAGGCGGCGCCGAGGAATTGGTCGAAACCAAGTCGTCGTCGGTGTGGGATCAGGCTCCTGTCGCCGCCACCTTTGACGCCGCTCCAGCAGCTCCGCTGCCTGCGCCGACACCGGCGCCTATGGCACCAATGCCGGACATGAACGCNCAGCCTGTTGCTGCNCCNGAACCNGCGCCNGTTCAGGCAGGACCNCCGCTCCCCGCCTCTGGTCTTCCGCCTGGATGGACGATGGAACAGTGGGCCTTCTACGGCGAAAAGTGGCTTGAGACCAACGCCCCAGCCGTTCAAACCCCAACGTACGCTGCGCCACAGCCAGCGGCTCCGGCAAACTTGGACAACCTCCTCGACGGCCTGGATTTGTGAGGGATCGTCATGGGCGGATTTTGGCAGTTCTTCGGCCTGCCCGACCCCGCTGAGGGTCAGCGGGCAGAGGCCGCTCCCATGCCAATGGTGCAGCCTGCTCCACCGCCCGCCGCCGCACCGACGCCCACGNCAACNCGTGNACCTTCNACGACTCCGCACTTCATCGACTTGGGCCTNCATCNGCAGGGCCCACCTCAGGTTNCNCACCGTGCCGTGCGATACTTGGCGCCTGACGCGTCGTCTCGCCTGCCGGTCAACGGCATGATGCTCCGCGTGCAGGACGGCGATTCNNTGTTTGTNGATCTCCGTGGAATGGCGCACATGCACGCNCACCAAGATTCGCTNAGGGCTGAACTTCGCCGGCTTGGTGAGGCCACGGGTGTTGGGGCGTGGGCNCTCGATGCTGATGANCGTCTCTTCCTCATCCCCGGCGTTGATGTGGTGATGGACACGGCACGGCATGAACTCGGAGGCACCGCGCTTCTTCCGATGCCCTCGTCATAGGTGTGCTAGGGCCTCGAGGACCCTGCCGGGGATGCCGAGGACCGTGGCTTCATCCCCCTCGACCAAGGTGGCGTGCGCCTTCATGGCCCCAGCGAGGTCGTATGCTCCTGCCTTTCCTTCCCATGAGCCGCTGTGGATGAGGTCCGCCAGCACATCATCGCTGAAGGATGCAAACTCGACGACGGCCGAGGCCAGGTCAAAGGTCCACGTGCCGGCCACACGCAGGCCCGACGCACTCCACACGCGGTGCCTGCGGCCGCGCAGGCGAAGCAGCATGGCAAGGGCGGCCTGCGCGTCCAGAGGCTGGCCCAGCGCGAGGGTCGCGTCNTCNGGGTCNGCCAGCATCGTGTCNGCGACGAGAACGATGCTGCCAGNGTGNNCGTCTCCGACCGCTTCCGCCTTTTGTTTCGCGATGTGNAGNACTTGGGCATCAACCGTGCCCTGAACNCGCCGTTCATCCACNTCAACCGGANCCACGACCGGNGTCAAGCCAAGNGATTCGAGCATCTGCTTTCGACGTTCTGAACCCGAGGCCAGAACGATGTTCAGACGACCACCTCAGAGGCGGCTGACGATGGAGAAGCGCTGCTCGTCNTCCTTCCACCAGAACGGTTGGTATCCGAGCAGATGGTGGGTGTGTCGCATCTTNACNATGCCGAGTTTTCGCTTGACCTCGTCCGCATCGCGGTCCATGACAAGGTGCATCACCGTGTCCGAAAGGTAGTCTTCAACGCCGTATTCGCCGAATTGCTTGTGGTCTTCACCGGTCATTTCACAGATGAAGAAGGCGGTCAAACCGAGGCGACGAACCGCTTCAAAGAGGCGGAAAATTTCGTCCCGAGGGTTCTCCATTTTTGTGAGNGTGAAAAAGGCNCCAAGGGAGTCGAAGACCAAAATCTCGAANCCAATCGAGTTGCGGTAGCTGGTGAGNTGAGCGATCAGTTGGCCCATCCAATCGACGCGATTGCCCATGCCCTGTTCGTCGAGCTGCACACGCAAGTCGGCGAGGTCAATGATGGCAATGCGGTTGCGCACGCGCGGGTCTTCCACGTTCATGCCCATGTTGGCCATGTGCGAGCGCAGGGATTCCTTCCCTTGCTCCAGGGTCACGTAGATGCCTGAGGTTTCGCCATAAAGCACGGCGTTGTACAACATCGAGAACGTCAGGCTGGATTTCATGGCGCCGCTTGCACCGGCCACAATGGCGATGTGGCCCTCGGGGATGCCGCCCTGCATGTTCTCATCGAGGCCTTCGATGTGGGTGGGAATGCGCTCGATGCTCATGGGGTCACCGCACNTGCGTGGACGTGAGGCTTCATCAACCTCACTCAGCGGCCGCTCATTCNACGGTCACGGATTTGGCGAGATTTCGTGGTCGATCCACGTCGAGGTCCAAAGCGAGTGCCGTNCGGTAGGCCAGCAGCTGCAGAGGCAGGACGGTCAGCAGCGGTGAGCAAAGCGGATGCGTCCTCGGAACTTCGATGGCCACGTCCGCTTCCTGAGCAAGATCATCACCTTCAGTACAGACAAGGATGATGCGCGCACCGCGGGCCTTGCATTCGTGAATGGCTGAGGCCACCTTCTCTTTGACCGCGTCATCAGGAGCCACGACGACCACCGGTCGCCCCTCTTCCAACAGGGCAATCGGACCGTGTTTCATTTCGCCCGCAGGGTAAGCCAAACATGGGATGTAGGTGATTTCCATCACCTTCAGNGCGCCCTCCTTCGCCACGTTGGCTGACAAGCCACGTCCCAAGAACAGCAGCGATGGAGCCTCGCGAATCATGGCCACCGCCTCATCNATGGGCCCGGGGTTGGCCAGATANCGNTCGATGAGGTCAGGCACCTCTTGCAGCCCCTTGGCCAGCACGCGTGCTTCGTTGGCGCTCAGTTGGCGCGCTCGGCCGATTTGCAGGGCGAAGATCGTCAGCGCAGCCACCATGTTGGAGAAGGCTTTGGTGGACGCAACGGATTGTTCCGGCCCAGAGTGAATGTAGACGCCTTGCCCGCAAAGCCGAGCGATGGTGGAGCCGACGACNTTGACCACNCCATGCACGTCNCCTCCCTTGAGTTGGATTTCTTTGATGGCCGCGATGGTGTCCATGGTCTCCCCCGATTGTGAGACGGCAAAGTGCAGGGCTTCTGGATTCACCACGGGATCCTGGTACCGGAACTCGCTGGANACGTGCGCAACGGCGGGAATGCGGGCCAAGCGCTCGATGAGTTGTTGCCCGATCAGCGCAGCATTCAGGGCCGTGCCGCACCCAAGCAACCGGACGTGGGGAACCGTCCGGAGCTGNTTGGCGGTCAATTGCATNCCGCCGAGGCGGCCGTTTCCGTTTTTCGAATCGAGNCGACCTGAAATGCAGTGGCGCAACGCGTCNGGTTGCTCGTAAATCTCCTTGAGCATGTAGTGCGGGTACTCCCCAAGTTCGGCCTCCCCCCAGCCCTCGTCGAGGGTGATGGCAGANGTTTCGCTCTGTCCGCCATCCAGCCGCTCAATGGTCAAGCCGTTCGCGCCATAGGAGGCGATGTCCCCGTCTTCGAGGATGATGACGCGATCCGTGTGTTCCACGAGGGGTTGCGGGTCGGANGTCACNATGAANCCGTGGTCCGTCTCGCCGAGCACCAAGGGGCTGCCGTTGCGNGCACAGACGAGTTCATCGTGNTCGAGGAACAGNGCGCAGACGCCCCACGTGCCGCGCAAGCCCTTGAGTGCAGTTCGCATGGCNGCGATCGGNGATTGCCCCTTTTCCACGGCNCGCTCGAGACGGTGAGCGATGACTTCCGAGTCGGTTTCAGAGCGGAACGTTGCACCGTTTCGCTCGAGGTGTCGACGGATTCGANTGGCGTTTTCGATGATGCCGTTGTGGACGATGACCACCCGTTGTTCAGGGCCAAGGTGGGGGTGAGCGTTTTCGTCGGTGACGCCGCCATGGGTGGCCCAGCGGGTATGGGCGATGCCGACGGTCCCTTGCATCTTCTTAGGGAGCGTCGCTTCCAGTTCCGCGACCTTTCCGATTCGCTTGCGGACGTCGAAAGCATCGCCACGGAGGGCCAAGCCCGCGCTGTCGTAGCCTCGGTACTCCAAGCGGCGGAGTCCGTTGAGCAAAATTGGAGCCGCTTGGCGCCGACCGTGGTATCCAACGATGCCACACATTCCTCANACCTCCACGTTCTCGCCACAAATTGGGCAAGGCACCGACCGAAGTCGGAGGTCCCGAACGGTGAAGGACGCCTCGCACGAGGCGCAGTTCGCCTCCCGGCTCGGTGGGGGCAAATCCGGCAAAGCAGGAAGGGAAGGCAGCGGAGCGTCCGCAAGGCTTGGTGGGGGCAGGTCCGCGAGGTCTGGCAGCGGTGGAGCGGAAAGCGCGAGGGTTTCCTCCGGCTTCGGAAGTGACCCGGCAAGGGCGCGTCGTCGCCTCCGCTCCTGACGCGCGTTGACCGGGTCAGGACGGACGGTTTCTTCTTCCTCGGCCTCTTCGTCCTCGTCATCCATCACCGCAACGATNGTCTCCTCTTCTTCGACGACCGCGAACGGCGTCTCGTCGTCCTCTGGGGTGATCATCATCACCACGTCTTCGTCGAGTTCCTTCTCGACGCCGTCGCTGTCCTCCGGACGTCGACGAAGGGCACGGCGGGCCGTGAGCACCATCGCCAGCAAAAGCACCACGACGACCAAACCTGACCCTCCAAGGATGAGCATCTGCATGTCTCGGTCTCCGGGCAGTGGGGCCAGCAGGTCGTCAAGCCAGGTCGCATCATTGCCACCGGGGTCNCTNGGGTTTGCGTCNGCCAGAATGCGGATGTCNAGCGCTCCGGTGGTGGACACGAAGCCAACCACGACATCCGCGGATTCGCCGCCGGCGCTCAACAATTGCCCCGTCTCGAGGATGTTGGCCAGTGCGTAGGCCTCGGTGCCTTCCCCGACGGCGAGCAAACCGAATCGGACCACAGGTCCACGGACTGAAATCTCGTCGTACATGACCATCACGCCATGCTCGCGTTCGATCGTGCTCAGGCTGAGCGCACCCGGTGCCTCCAAGCAGGTCGGGGCGTCGATGCTCCAGCCTTGGTCGGTGACGGCGGTGCACACCTGCGCGTCCTGACCTTGGCGCTCAATCCATGCCGCGATGAGTTGACCGTCCTCGTCCACCGAAAGGTGATGGTCAGAAGCGTTGTCACCAACAGGGGCAATGAAGTTCCATCCCTCTTGGTCGCGCTCACCGTGGCTGTACAGCACACCCAAGCGCTCCACGCCAGTGATGTCATCGCGTTCGGTTTGGAAGAGGATGTGAAGGCGTTCCTCGCTGATCGCCACCGAGACAGGGTCGCCTTGGGAGGCCAAAACCTCGACATCGGAGTGTACGATGAAAGGTCCATCCCATGATCCAGAGAGATCAGGTCGTTCGGAGATCATGGTGAAGATGCTGGTGACGTCCAACCAGGAGCCACCGGTCGAAATGTCGCGGTGGTAGCCGGCTACGACCACCTCGCCGTTGCGTTCGGCCACGTCCAGTCCCCAGTAGCCGCCTTCCGACAGTTTCAGGGGNGTCAATTCCCGCTGGACAGGCGTCATTTGTCCGGAGGTGGTCAATGCCGCGATGCCGAGGTCTTGGAGCGTGTAACCGTCCTCGCTCATCGTGCGTCGCGTCCAAGCCAATTGGACCATGGCGTCGCTTCGCACGGTGCTGGCGACCTCACCGCCCCAGTTGCGCTCGACCAGCACATCGCTGATCACGACCATTGAACTGGACANAATCCTGGCGTGAAGTTCGCCGTCACGTGTGGTCAGCAAGATCGCGCCATCATCGCCTCCAATGAGTTCGATGGGCGTTTCACCGTCGTCCAACGTCAGGCGAATTGGAGAGCCGAGGGTGAACGTGTCCGCCACCACGGTGAAGCGGTGTTCGGCATGNTCTGCTTCGACGCCGTTCCCGCTGAGCAAGACCCGGTACTGATGGCCGCCGACCNCGCTNACTTGGTCGAGGAAACGCGCGGTAGCGTAGCCTGACGAGGAGCTCCCACCGTTCACGCGCCCGATGCTTGCGGATTCCACGGACAACCAGCCTTCCTCGGTCCAGCGTTCCAAATTCATGGTCAGGGATGTTGCTTCAGTCTGGCCGAGGTTGTCGAGCCGGACCGAGAGTTCGAAGGGTTGGTTGGGGACCGGGACAAGGGGCATGGTGGTCACCGCACCCTGCAGGAAGCGGAGGCTCGGCTCGACGGGACGGGGCTCGATGGTGAAGGTGAACCTGACTTCGTTGTCGCTGCGGTCCACGTCGCTCAAGCGCTCTTCAGGGTCGATNNTGACGACCACCTCGTGCGTGCCGGGTTCCGTGGCCCACCACCAGAGACTGTAGGTGCGTCGCTCGCCAGCCTCAACCGATGCAATGAGGCCCTGACTGGGGTAGACTTCGGAGACCGATCCNGGAGCGTCGAGCACGAGACCAACGTTTTCTGCGGTCGCGTCGCCGTCGTTGAGGAACTCAAACCGAACTTCGAGTATGGTGCCTGCAACGGCACTCGTGGTGATGAGGCCNTGGTCGTAGACGCTGGACAATCCGGTCAAGGCCAGCTCTGGCGCGGCAGGAAGGTTGTCCACTTCGTAGGTGCGGCGGAAGGGTTCGCTGACGGCACCGGATTGGTTGACAAAGCGCACCGCGACGTANTGGTCGCCGTCTTCGACCTCCGTTGAATCCCACGTCCACGTCCAGTCTTGGAGTTTGAAATCCTCGTCGTTGAGGGTGGCCACTTCCACCCATGGTCCATTGCCGATGCGTCCCTCGACCACGCTTGGTTCCGGGCCTTGGGCCGTACCGGAGAACGTGACGCTTCCATCCAGGACGGTCTGCGTGGAGGGCGAAGTGATGCTGGCGGCCATGCGGCCGATGTTCATGACGCGCAGGTTGGTGGCCGACACGTCACCGCTCGCCGTGCGTGCCCTGGCGAGGAGAAGGGTGTAGTCCTCGTCCTCGTCCACCCAATCGTCGCTGAGGGTCACGTCAAGGTACCACGAAGCGGGTTCACCGCCCGCTTTGCGCCAGTCGAGCAGTTCCACAGGGTTGCTGGAACCGTCCCGGTATTGTTCCATACGCACCTCGACTTCGGTGTAGGTCCGGTCGTCCGTGTCCTCCACGCTGCCTTGGAACCGCACACGGTCACCCGCAAGAAGCAGGCTTCCGTTTTGGTGCGATGAGATGTCCACGTGATTCCCGTCACCGTCACCGACCGGGGGCTGGACGACCACGGTGCCACCGTCCAGTGCTGTGCAGGTGCGCTCGAGCACCAAATCGACCGCGCATGAGGCATCGATGAGGCCCCAGCCCCACTTGTCGTTCCAGTGCGGGTCGATGGAGGGTTCGCTCGCGCTTCCGCGCCGTTCTGCTGAGTCGTGCAGCAACTGTTTGATCTCGTCGGGTTCCAAGGATGAATCGGCTTCGAGCATCAGGGCAACCACGCCCGAGGCCAGCGGCGTGGCCATGCTGGTGCCGTCTTTCGAGTCATAACCGCTGTCGGCCTTCGGGCGGTCGGGCTGGCCGGGGAAGGTCGTGCCTGTAGCCGCAGTGGCGCTGGTGATGCCCGTGCCGAAGGAGGCCAAATCGGGCTTCAACTCGTCCAGATCATCACCGTCACCGTCGTCGTCGCGTGGGCCATAGTTGGTGTAACTCGCCGTCGAGTCGTCGGTGCGGTTGATGGTGCCCCGGTCGTTGGCTGCGGAGATGGCGATGCCCTTGTCGGCGCTAGCAGGAGATGGCACGCGTCGGGCGCCGTCGTTGCCCATGGCGATGACGCACACCACGCCAGCGTCGACGGCGTTGTTCACCTGTCGCGCTTCAGCGCTCGATCCGTTGTCTCCCGTGTCGTCGGGATTGAGTGGAGAACTGAATGAGCCAAAGGACATGGAGGCCACTTGGATGCCCTTTGACGACCCGTTGTGGCCCCAGTCGGTGTTGGCGTTGTTGACCACCCACTGGATGCCGCTGATGGAATACTGCGAATTGGTGCCTCCTGCATCGGTGAGCACTTTCACGTCGACGAGGTATGCGCCAGGGGCCGTTCCCATGTGCTGCCTCGATGCATCACCGGTGCCGAGGGCGCTGCCGGCGACGTGGGTGCCGTGGCCTTGACCGTCATCTGGGTCTTGTGACCCGTCCGGGTTCGATGACGTGGACGTGGCGTCAAATCCTGCAACCCACTTGTGGTCGTCGTATGAGAGCGGGTCTAAGTCGGGAGCGTCACTTGAATCGTCGAAGTCGTTGAGGCTCCGATGCTCGTTGTCCACGCCGGTGTCAAGCACGGCAATGACCACGCCAGCGCCGGTCAATCCGGTGGGGTGAACCTCGCCGGCGTAGACGTCACTGTCGCGTGCTCGGATGGCCTTTGAGGCCACGTCGTTGGTGGGCACAAGCACATTCTGCATTTCCACGACAACAACGCCCTCGAGGCGCCAGATGTCCAGAAGGGCAGAAACGGGTACTCGGTCAAGGACGATGGAATCCAAGCTCTCTGGGAGGTCAAACCACGCGCTTCCTTCCTCGCCGACCCATCCATGCTCCTCGAGGACGGCGCGGAGTGCAGCGACCTCGGTTTCTCCGGGATGCCATGCGAAATCAGCCACGATCGCGACGGTGA
>NZMM01000039.1 GCA_002694585.1 Methanobacteriota archaeon | reverse complement strand
CTGGCGTTGACCCACAGCAAGGCCGCGTTGCGCTCATCGGCCTCCTCACACACGTTGCAGGTGGAGCCCGAGTGCCAGACAAGGGTCCCGTTTGGAAGGACGTTGACGGCGTTGGTCTGATGGTTTCCGGTGGGAACGCCCTCCACCAAGACGGTCCCGTTGCCCGTCGGCGCGCCGTCGTTGAGGGTAAAGCTCCGCAAGCGGCCTGCCTCAGACACGACGAGCGCGTCGTCAAGCAGGGCCACATCGTGAGGGAAGTCAAGGTCATCGAGCCAAGTTTCTGGTTCCCCAGCCCGCCATTCTCCGTCGTAGGTGAGGGGGAGGAGGACGATGCGCCCTCCATCACGGTCGCAGACCAGCATGGTCTCGTTGTCCAGCCATTCCATGCATGTGGGGCCACCGAGGTTGCCGACCAGCAGGTCGACCTCCATGCCGTCCTGCACCACCGGATCGTGCACGTCCGCGTACGGCCAAATCTGGCGTGCGATGACGAGCAGAAGCAACGAGGTCACCAGAACCGGCACGTGGCGGCCCCATGCCATGGCTTACGCCCACCGTGATGGGATTTAGGCCCGCGGGTCCACTCACTCACNGCGAGCCGCGATCATCGCTGCTGCGACGAGAGCCACAACGGCCATGGGGGCTGCAAAGCCTGGAGCGTCCTCTGAGGATGAACTAGGCTGCACATCGCTGACCGGCGCGGGGTCCCCTTCGCCCACCGTCACAATGCCGACCATGTCGGAGGTGGCGTGAGGTTCGCACACGTAGGTGAAGTCCTGATCGCCGGTGAAGGTCACGCGGAAGTCCTCGGTTTCNTTGGNNTNNCCNGAACTNAGGCCNTCNNCNNNNGCNNNNGTNCCNCCTTCTTCAGCGGTTTCAACGACGTTGTGCGCCATGGACTCGTTGGTCCACTGCCAACACACCGTCGCGCCGTCGTCGACGGTCAAGGTGGCAGGGCTGAACTTGATGCCGCTCGGGGCGATGCGGACGACGTGGTCGCATTCTGCGTCAGGCGTGACCACTGCGGTGGCGGTGGAGTCGGCCTCTTCGGACATGCCAGGAGCAGCAAGGAAGCTGAAGACGACAAGGGTACAGAGCAACGTGGCGATGATTCGCATGGTTGACGCGATGCTCAGTTCCTTTTGAAACGTGACATTCGGCCTGCACTCAGACGTCAAAGGGACTNGCGTAATCGCTGACTTCGGAGGCGATTCGGAGCAGCTGGTTGTACTTCGCTGTTCGATCGCTGCGCGCAGGNGCGCCGGTTTTGATCTGTCCAGCGCGGGTTCCAACGCANANATCGGCGATCGTCACGTCTTCAGTCTCCCCAGAACGATGGCTGACGACGTTGTTGAAACCGTTCCGCGATGCAAGGTCCATCGCTTCGAGGGTCTCGGTCACCGTNCCCACTTGGTTGACTTTGACCAGCATCGCGTTGGCGGCCTGCATCTCGATGCCTCGAGCGAGGCGCTCCGATTGGGTCACGAAGAGGTCGTCGCCCACGATCTGCACACGGTGGCCTTCGCGGGCCGTGAACCGGGACCAGCCAAGCCAATCGTCCTCGTCGAATCCGTCCTCGATGGACAGGATGGGGTACTCGTCCAGCCATCCCGAATAGAGGTCGGCCAATCCCTCGCTGTCAATGGCCTGCCCGTCGATGTGGTAAGCGCCGTCACGATGGAATTCGGTGCTGGCCACATCAAGCGCGATGCCCATCTGTTCGGTGGAATACCCGGCGGCTTCAATGGCTCGAACGAGGNAACGCAGCCCGNCTTCATTGGAGGGGAGGTTGGGTGCGAACCCTCCCTCNTCACCGATGCCGCCCAACAAACCGTCTTGGCGCAATTCGGCCTTGAGGGCGTGGTAGGTTTCCACGCCCGCGCGCAACCCTTCTCCAAAGGAGTCGAAGCCGTGCGGCACGACCATGAATTCCTGAACGTCAACGTTGGAAGCGGCGTGTGCTCCGCCGTTGAGGATGTTCATCATCGGGACGGGCATCAGGCCNCCCGCGACACCGCCGACATAGCGCCAGACCGGNAGCTCGTGTTGTGCAGCNCCAGCATGCAGGCACGCCAGGGATGCACCGAGGGTGGCGTTGGCCCCCAAGCGTGACTTGTTGCCAGTNCCGTCAAGCTCGACGATGGTCTCGTCAAGCATGCGCTGGTCGTCCACCGGCATGCCCACCAAGGCCTGTGCGATGTGTTCGGTCACCGCGGTCACCGCAGCATCCACGCCTTTGCCCAACCACGGTTGACCGCCATCGCGGAGTTCCACGGCTTCGTGGCGGCCGGTGGAGGCACCTGAGGGCACGGCGGCGCGCCCAGCGAGTGCACCGTCCACGTAGCAATCGACCTCGACCGTCGGGTTCCCGCGGGAATCCAAGATCATCCTTGCATCCAATCCGGTGATGTGACCGCTCACGTCCTTCCCCAAGCNAAGCGAACAGACNTCCGTCCTTCAACGGTGCGGCGGTTCAGACGTGATTCAGCCAGCGCATCCACCGCGCGGTCGAGGTCTGAGCGGCTGGGATGTCGTGTTCTTCTCTGCATTCGTGAAGCCAGCAGAGCTGCTCGTCGGCGGGTGAAATTGAGAAGAGTTCAACGCGGTAAAGCAGGCCATCGGCATCGATCGAGGGCGTGCCTCGGAAATCCTCCACGAAGAGATGCAGGAGGTGGCGAGGGTATTGTCGAAGCCCGCGGCAGCATGGTTCTGCGAGAACAACGCCGTTGTTCATGAACAGCAGGGCAGCACCGGTCAACGGCTGGACCTCATGCATCAGGATCTCGCTGCCGTCGAGCATCGCGGCGACTTCGACCTGATACCACTGATGTTGGGCGTCAGGAAGTTCGAGGTTGGCCACATCGTCGAGGAAAGTTTGCAGGCGCGCAACGCCCTCTGCAGTCGCCACGTTTGGTTCTGAACCTCCCGCCTTCTTGAAGGCGAGCATTTTGGGTGTTTTTCCGAATATCGTTCAACAAACCCGAGAATNTGGANGATATCGGCGTAGAAGGGGCTATATGGGTCCGTCTTTCCTCAAGTGCCATGCCCCGCATCGCCGAAATTGACCGAGCCATCCTTGCCGCCCTTCGCGCCAACGGCCGCATCTCCTACGTGGACTTGGCCAAGGAGGTTGGAGCGAGCGAACGCACCGTCCGCACCCACGTGAGGAAACTCGAGGAAGACGGGACCATTCGAGGGTACACCATTCGTGAAGGGGGCGTGGGCCTGACCGCGTTGGTGCGCATCAAGGTCGCACCTGGGGCAGAAATCGGTTCCTTCGCTGCCGAAGTCACCCACTGGGCGGGCGTTGAGGTGGTCTACGAGGTGTCTGGCGAGGCGGATTTGATTGCNCTCGTGCACGTCGATGACACCATGTCGCTCCGGCAGCTGCTCGACAAAATGTGGATGGCGGCTCCTGACGAGATTGCGTCCACCACCACCGAACTTGTGCTCGAACAGTACTGATCAGGGCACCGCACTGNCCNTCCAACGGACCANAGCGGCCGCCAGCACCGCCCCTGCNACCGTGGCCAGCGTGTACACCACGAGGCCCCCGGCTCCAGACAGGAGGTTCGGGCCTAAGGTCCGTGCCGGATTCATCGACGCACCCGTGAGTGGCCCGAAGAAGAACGCAAGCAGAGCCACCACCGCTCCAACCACGACCGCAACGGTCGGGGTNGAATCGTCACGCCATGCGACCACCCCGAGAATGGACGCCATCAACGCGGCCGTGATGCCGACCTCGATGCCAACTGCGGAGAGCGTGGACAGGCCCTCNGCGAACACCGTCGGGGCAAGCTCATCGGGCCCGATCACCGCGTGAACCACCCCGCTTCCTAGCAAGCCACCAGTTGCTTGAGCCAGCACGTAGCCAAGCCACCGTTCACGCGGCAGATGCCCCGTCAGCACGAAACCTGTGGACACGGCCGGATTGATGTGAGCCCCGGACACACCGCGTAACGCAAGGATGGCGAGCGTGACGGCGAGGCCGAAGGACAAGGAAATCACGNGCAGTGAGCCGCCAAGGGCAACGCTCCCTGTCCCCACCGCAACCATCCATGCGGTTCCGACGAATTCTGCGCCATAGGCGCGCCATGCACCGTTCATGTTCCCCCTCAAGCCTTCCACTTCACCGAGCAACCGATGCTCTGGGTGCGGTCAACTGCGGGAGATTGGCCGTTCAGCATGGCCGTCAACGCATCACGAAGGTCCTCCGTGGTCACCTGCCCGGGATCTTTGGGCGAATCGTCCATCCGACCCCGATACACGACCTCATCCTGAGCGTTCAGCAGGTAGACTTCCGGCGTGCGTTCCGCCCCCCATGCCGTGGCCACGGTCTGTTCCGCATCGTGGAGGTAGGGGTAGGGCATGCCGCCTTCGGCTCGCTTCACCATGTGTTCCCAGGAATCGTTCTCGTAGACGACAGGGTCGTTGCTGTTGATGCCGACAAAACCGACGCCAAGCGATGCAGCATGTTCGGCCATGGCGTTGAGTCGGCCGACGCTTGCGACGACGTAGGGGCAGTGGTTGCACTCGAAGACCACAATGGTGCCATGCTCGCCGCGGGCTGCAGCAAGGTCCATCGCATCAGGACCGTGGTTGGCGTTCGCGTTGGGAAGGTGGAAATCGGGTGCGGTCATGCCGGGTTCGAGGGACATGGCCCTGCGTGGGCCCTCCACGACATAGCCCTTCCTCGGGTCTCAAGCGANGAGGTGCTGCTCGCTTTGCTCGAGACGGCGNCGAGCNAGGGCATGGTCGGGATCNATGCTCAACACNGCNCGCCACGCGGCCGCAGCCTCCTCGTGGTTGCCNAGGGTGTGNTGAATGGCCGCGAGGTGAAGCCGNGCTTCGAGATGGTCGCCTCNGCAGCGNATGGCCGCTTCNAAATCGGAGGCCGCTTCCTCAAAGCGCTCCCAACGGAGGTAGAGNAGNCCGCGCTGGTGCCAGGCATGCGCGTGGTTTGGAGCNGCCCGAAGGGCCTCGTTCAGCGGTGCTTCGGCGCGCTCTGGGCGGTCAAGCGCCACTTGGCACGCGGCCATCTGCGTCAGTGCGTGGTGATGGTTCGGCACGGCGTCAATGATGACCTTGAGGTCGTCAACGGCTTCGTTCCAATGCGTCAAAGCCATCTTGGANTCCGCACGTCGCAGGCGTGCAAGCAGGAGATCTGGGGCCTGTACCAAGAGGCGTTCGGCGTCCTCGAGCGCGCGCTCCGGAAGGTCCCCTCCAAGGTAGGCCGAGCATCGGTTGAGCCTGGCCCGCACGTGGGTGGGGTCGAGCGTGAGGGCCTCGTCGTACTTCGCGATGGCGTCGTCAAGCCGCCCTCTGCGGGCGGCGATGTTGCCTCGAACGTAGGCGATAAGCGCCCCTTCGCCGCGGATGTCGGCCGCGTCTGTGAGGCGTTCGGCTTCGATGTCGTCGCCGTTCTCCAACGCCAAAAGNGCCGATTCCGCGCACAGTGCTGGGAGGTGTTCCTCGAGCAGGCGACCGGCCCGCGTCAGGGAGTCTGAGGCGGCCTGGAAATCACCAAGCAAGCGCTGGACGCGGCCCATCGCGAGCCAAGCAAGCCCGTTCTCCCGATCCAGTTTCAGCGCCTGATCGATGGCATCNCCCGCTTCACGCAAGCGACCGCCGTCGACCGAGCCCGTTCCATCACGAATCAAGTCAGCACGAGCGAGGGCGAGGCGCCCTTCCACCAAATGCAGGCTGGCATGGTCCACGCCNGCCGGCACGGCGTCGAGCANGGCTTGNGCTTCCTCCAAGCCACCNCGTTCGAGCCGCCGCGTGGCGATGGCCGCACGNAGTTGAGCGTTNTCGGCATGGGCCAGCATGGCCCGGTCAAGCCCCTCCTNAGCAGCCGTGAACGCGCCAACGGCCTCCTGGAGGTCTGCTTTCAGCATGATGGTGGTCCAGCCACCCGCGCTGAGGGCGACGGCGTGCGTGGCGGCCTTGAGCGCCTCCTGTTCACGGCCAGGCAGGCGTGCCAAGCAGCGGGCTTTGAGCGCCCACCCTTCCCCGTGCTGNCGNTCGAGGTTGAGGCAGGCTTCAGCCGATGACAACGCTTGTTCGACATCGCTGGCCTCGAGGAGTTCGCCNCGNCGNACCCAGTCGTCCGGTTGNGAGGGATCNTCCCGAAGGGCTGCCTCGATNTCTGCCAACGCCTCATCGGGCGCACCTGCNCGTGCGCGNAGGCCTGAGAGCAGNCTGCGGTCGGCTGCCGTGACCTTGCCGAGCGCCTCAAGCCGGCGAACGGGTCGTTCTGCCTCGGCTTGACCCGCCGAGGCCAAAAGATGAGCCTGACGGCGGAGAAGTTCGGNGTCATCNGGCCGCTCTGAGAGTTGGGCCTCGAGGTGCGCCAGGCGTGCAGCACCGTCACCACGACGGGCAGCGATGCGCTCTGCAATGGCGTGGAGCGCAGCGTCACCAGGCCGGTCGGCAAGGGCNTGCTGGAGCAGATGCTCGGCGGTCGCGTCGTGACCCATCAACAAGGCCGCCTCGGCCAACTGGGTCAAACTCGCAGAAGACAGTTGGCCTTCGACGGGCAACGCGTCGGCCGTGGCGCGAGCAAAGAGGTGTTGCAGCGTNGANCGCTTCATNGGGTCNATGGCCGCCTCCATGGCCTCTGGTGTTGAGGGAAGGCCAACCACCANNCGNTCCAAGGTGCGCCACAANGCCACNGCATCGACGTCGTCCTCGTTGAGCAGNCGATGCGCCATGATGGCGCCATCNAGGTCNGGAAGGACGCTCCTTGCATCCTCGAGCAAGGCCTCCATGGACGACAAGCGACGACCCAGCGTCTCGATCGCTTCGCGTTGCTGGACGGCGTGAGCTGCCGCGGCCTGCTCGTTGACCAAGCGCTGATCGTCGAGGGTTTTCCAGCGCATCGTGACGCGCCGCCATGCGGCGGCGCCAGCACCGCCAAAACCGAAGGAGGTGGCAAGGAGAGCAGCCAGCACCGGGTCCATCGGCACCGTTCGGTTTCGTGGCCCCTTTATGCTCTCCGTCAGGCCGCGGTCGCTCGTCCGCGTTTCGTGACCCGTNCACGTACGCCGAAGGAGCGTTCTCNTGGAGCAGTGGCGCACAGGTTGAAGAGCGGGGTGAGGGCATGACGGATGGATTCCCATGCATGAAGGGGCCGGCGAGGAGGGAGGAGCCGACCCCGTCTCGGTCCGTGCTCGAGCCGGTTGGGACGTCACGCTGCTCAAAGCGGAGTTGGAGGCACAACCCGGAAGCGCTGATCTTGTGCTGAAGGCGTTCGATGAGCGCGGACGAAGGTTGACGCGCCTCAACGAACAAACGGCGGCCGTCGACGAAGCCCTTGCGCGACGTGCGCCACCACCNACCGCGCCAACCAAGCAGGACCTCAACGATCTGGAGCGGTTTGAATCGGCATGGGCGGCGTGGAGCCGGCAACATCGGCCATATGGATTGGTGGCTGAACAAGCGCGTNAAGCATGGGTCNACATGGACCGAGCGGGTGAATTGGACGAGGTGGTGCGCAGGCTCGACCGCCTCGACCCTGCCTTCGCCATCGACGTGCATCGCCTCGAGGGATTGCTCAGAAGCCCTGCGGACTACGCCGACCTTCATCGTGCCTTNCTCGACGTGGAAGCCGATCAGGAGAAGCAAAGGTCGGCCATGCAAGTGACGGTAGACCGCTTGATCGCTGAAGGCCTGCCCGTTCCTACGCTCTCCTCCGCAACCTTGCTTGACGGCTACGATGCCCTCGAAGCGTGGACGCGGCTGAGCGACGACCTTCAACGCATTCGACTGCGGGTGGACCGCGATGTGCGGCCCTTCGATGGAAGCATCGCGGAGCGCTTGATGGGCCGCGTCAAGGAGGTGACGACCAGCGGTGACCAGACGGCAACCGCAGAACTTGAGGCGGAGGTCGGCCGAATTGTCGACGGNTTTCAGCGTAGACTCGATCGCCTGAATGCGTCGCTGGACGGTTGGAGAAAGGAAGGGTACAGGTTACCGCTGGACGGCCGAGCCTTGCCGCAAGATCTGCTCGACTGGGAAGCCAATTTCGAGGAAGTTGAGCGCCTTAGGGCCCGCCACGGCGTGGCATGGCGGCGCTTGAACGACATCGCTTCCGTCCGGCCAGAGGAGGCCGCACGTGCCATGGCCTTGGCGGGCGACCTCGAGGCAACCGAGGCCTTCATCGATCAGGTCGATGCGTTGCACGCCAGTTGGGGGCAAGCCACCGCCCAAGCACAGACGATGCTCGAGGCATGGGAGTTGGAAGGCTTCGACACCGAGGCCTGGCATGCTCGCGTTCGCCACGACCCTGCTGCAACCCTGCACAGTCTGGAGGCACACCAAGGTCTGGTGCATCGGGCCATCGATTTGCGCCGTCGTATGGATGCGCTCGACCTCTCCGTGGAGGGGGAAGAAGGCCGAACACGGCACGATGAACTGCTCAGGACCGTAGACCTGACGGAATCGCTGCTCGACGAAGTTGACGCATGGGCCACGCGATTGGAGCGCCGCACATCGCGCCATCGGGCCTTGATTCTCGATGAGTGGACCGACCTGCGACGGCGTGGCTGGACGGACGCGAGTTCGCCTCCCCCCTCGATGAACCTCGCAGAGGCTGAGCGTCGCGTTGACGCGATGAGAACACGTGCCACTTCGCGACGTGCAGACGGAGGCATCGAAGGTCGAATCCAACGTCGTGTCCTGCAAGAACTCGAGCAATGGGCTGCCCTTGGGTGGAACGTAGAGNCCTTGCAGCAACGCGTGGCGAACAACCCCNTGGACGTCGGCATGGCCATGCCCGGGCTTCGTCAAGCGGTGAGCGACCACCGCAGGCTGCGTCGGAGGTTGGAGGCGCTGCCTTGGGAACGGGACAGCGAACTTGGCATGGACGTGTTGGACCGCATGCGACGTCCTGAGGCCCTGGCAGACCTCACCCACGATCTCCCGCAACTCGCACGCCAACTCGCTGCTTCACCTCCCGACCCGGACGCGCCCACGTGGCGGGCATGGAGGCCAGACNCCATGCCAACATCAGCGACCGAGGTCACGCCGCCTGCTGCCGCAGCACAAGAACCGGCGTTGTCCGTTGATGATGCGGTNATGGCGGCCCCCGNATCTGTGGTCGTTCCTGAATCCTCACCGCCCGTTGAACCCATCGAAACNCCTGATNCTGCAGGTGGGTCGCCCAACGCTCCGGAACATCTTGACGAAGCCTTAGTNGAGCACGACGATGCTCAGGCAGTCGCCGGCGAACAGGAGANGTCCGAGCCTTTGCCTGTGCACGAACCCGCGCGTTCGGCGNCGAAACAGCCTGCTTCGCCNACGGGAAGCGAGGGGNNTGAAGATGTGCGCCCTGCTCTGCTTNCCCTGTTTTCTCGGCTCGGCNTNGAAGCTCCTGCAACCATGGACGCGCGGAGCGTGCGCCGTACGCTGGGCCCTCACGTNCAANAACAACCGAAGGACCTGAGGTTGACACGCTTGCTCCGGCTGGCCTTGCGGNTGNCGCCTGACGCCTTGGATCGAGCCACCGTTGCTCANAGGNAGATGATGNCGGACCTGAGTGACATGGTCGAACCGCTTGAAGCGTGGACCACGTTGAGGCTGCAGGCACGGCATTTGCCCAACGGCCACGGGCTGCTCAACGATGCCCTTGCNCTCGGAGAAGCGCTGGACAGGATTCCNGGGCCAGGTCGGCGGCTGCCGCTCGGTGAAGATGAGCATGATCTGCCGTCATCGTCTGAAACGTCCGCGTTGCGGACCGAAGTCCAACGGCTAAGCCAAGCGATTCACCTGCCTTCAGCAGGCGGAATTCGCTGACCAATTCACGCCTTTTGGAACCAGACGTCCACGTCATCAACGGCCTTGAAGCCCCTTCCGGCCTTCGTTCCCACCAGCGTTGGGATGGCTGCCGTGGAGGCGATTTCCACCATGCGCGCGTTNATCGTGCTGTTGACAACGATGGCCACCGCACCATCGGCCTCTTCGGCGACCTCGGCAAGATCGCCCGCTGGAATGGGCTCACTCGCCTCACCGTCGGCCATGATGAGTTGTGCGTGGTTCTTCTCCAAGCCGTCGATGAGCGACAGCATGTCCTTGACTTCCTCAGGAGCTTCGTAGGATTCGTCCATGTCCTCGGCCCAATCCTTGTCGGGCACGCCGGCCTTGGCATCGTCCTCCTTCTGCTTCTTGGCGAGACGTGCCGCGAACTTGGCGGCATCCTCCTTCTTCGAAAGCGTCACCGTGACGGTCTTCTGGGGGAGCAATTCCCACTCTTGGCCAACCGGGGCTTGCGCCACGAAATCGACCTTCATCGTCCCGTTCAGTTGCTGGAAGAGCATCTCACCNCCACGGTCGCCGTCGATGGCGACGATGACCGTGTCCTTGCCGTTGGCCAAGTCGATGAGTTCCTGCTTGATGTCGCCCGCACCGTCGGCGCTGATGGCGTTCTTGATGCCGCAGTTCAGAAGGTTTCGAACGTCGTTGCGCCCTTCCACAATGATGAGGGAGGCGCTGGACTCGACGTTCGGCCCGCAGGTCAGACCATGGAAGGCCTTGGCCTGCCCAACGGTCAGCACGGAGCGAACCTCTTCGATGACGGTCTTGGTGGCGGATTCGCCGCTATTGACCATGTCAAGCAGCAGTTCCTTTGCGCGCTCCACGACAGCCGTGCGCTTAGTGGCACGGATGTCACGGATTTCGAGGACCTTGATGATGGCGTTGCAAGGACCGATGCGGTCGATGGTTTCCAACGCGCTGCCGATGATGGCGGTCTCGACGTTGTCGAGGCTGCTGGGGATGATGATCATCCCATGCACCTTGCCGCCGCTGGTGTTCATTTCAACGTCAACATGACCCACGCGCGCAGTGCGCTGGAGCTTGCGCAACTCAAGATCATCGCCGAGGAGGCCCTCGGTTTGGCCCATGATGGCCCCTATGATGTCCTTGCGTTGGACGCTGCCGTTGATTTTGATGTCCGCCCGGATTTCGTACTTCATGGCCGTGGCCTTTCCTCGTCCGTTGTTGTTCCCGCCGCCACCGCGGCTTCCTCTTGATTTTGACATGATTCTTCACCTCATTTTGCATCCGCTCGCCCATCTCCGCCGAAACGGAGGAAGCCGCCGCACGAAGCGGCAGCGTGAGTGTAAGGATAAGCGGTCCTCACGGAGCCTTCCATTTGAACCCTCCTTCAACGTGAAGGCTGGTTCCTGCCGTTCTGCGATGCCGGCGAATGCATTCAAATGGAGGCAAGTGAAAGCCACGATGTGCCCAGCCCCCGCAGCCCCGACCTTGACCGGCTTGACCTCTTCCGGTCCACCATCGAGGTCATGCTCGCAGACGGGGTGCTCACCCGGGAGGAAAAACGGCTGGCCATTCGTTTGGCGACGGCACTCCAGCTGGAAGAAGAACAGCCAGCACAGGCCTACGCTGCCGTCGAAGACGGCGCTCCGTTGCCGGAAGGGGAGCCCATCGACCACGATGAGCAGCGCGAAGCCTACAGCAAGGTGGTGGCCGTGGCTTTGCTTAACGCCTCGCTAAGCCGCGATGAATTCAGGGTGCTTGAGCATCTGCAAGACGTGATGAACATCACGCCCGAGGAACACGAACATTTCCTGCAGCAAGCCGGAGAGATGGCCCGCCTCCGATTGAGCGATCCAAAGGCCATCGAACGGGTGCGTGAGACCATCACCGACCTCAGCACGATCGTCTTCTCAAGGCGGGAGCGGGCGTGAGTCAAGACCCCGTGGACGAGGCTCTGCGCCGCCATCTTCCCAAGCTGCCGCGGCCTAGAGTCTTGCCAAAGCGGATGGAGCTCGTTTACGACGGCATGGGTGATCGCCTCGCGATGCGGCACCACCTGGATCGCTACGATGAGCTGAGCGAGGGCCCGCCTGCGCGCGGTCTTGACGATGAGGTGCTCCGTCGTATGGCGTCCTATTTGCTGAGCCTCGCCGAAGGACGGTGGAGGCGCCTGGCGAAGAGCATCCCTGCCCTGTGGAAACGGGGAGGGAGAGAACACAGGAAACTGGCAGGGATGCTGCTTGCGAACCTTCCTGAGGACGCCTTGGGCGATCAGCGCTGGACGGTCTTTACGACCCTGCTGCAACATGACGTGGGGCTGGCTCCGGTCGTGGACGCGGCTGAGGAAATTCGTCGCGCTACAGGCGCAGGGCCGAACGAAACGTGGTTGCTGGCCATGGCGGCGCAAGCACCCTTGTGGCACCGCTACGCGGCCGTCATCGTGATGACGGGCCCCCCCGANGANGTCGGGCCTGCCGTCCATGACATGGTGGCGTCCGTCGACGCCNCGAGCCGCATGTTCGAACGCCTGCGTGAGCGATGGCTTGAGCGTCATGTTGATGCCGGTGCTGCCTAAACTCAGTCTATGGCGGAGCGGCTCTTNCCCACGGAAGACCCGGTNCGGGAAGCCGTCCTGCAATGGACCGTGAACCGNGATGCAGCGGACGTCCGCCGTCTGCTGACGTGGCTGCCTGAAGCACGTTCTTCCAAGGAACGCGAAGTGCTGATGCTGCGCGTNCGAGGTTTGCTGGACNANTTGNCCGAAGCGCTTGACGCNNTGGAAGCCATGAGGTGAGTCCATGGTCGGGTTGGTCGTGCTCGCCGGCGGGCAGAGCCNAAGGATGGGGCAGGACAAGGCACGAATGGCCGGTGGCATTCGNAGNATCCTCACCGAGGCAAAAGCAGCAGGNTTGACCCCCCGCGTTGTGCTCGCAGGACCTCAGCCNCGCGGCGAGGAACTCGAGCGAGAGGGATGGACTGCCGANGCNGATGTGGTGTTGGACGATCCCGNACACGCCACGTGCCTGCATGACGTGCTGGTTCACGTGTTCAACGGCGATTTGCCTTCGGTGGTGTTGACGCCGTGCGACGCGGTCTCCATTGACCGAGAGGGTTTTGCCGAACTCGCGGCCATGCCTGAAGGCGTTCCCTTGGATCCATCTGGCCGTCGCCAAGTGCTCTTCAGCCATCTACCGGAAGGTTGGGTGGCGGCGCCCGATGCCGAACGACGGGTCGAAGCCTTGTTCGATGACCTCGAAGACCAGCCCCTCGGGTCTGTCGCGGACCACCTGGCCACGGTCAACACACCTGACGAGCTCGACACGGTGCGCTCAAGGCAACAGCGGGGCATCGAACGAGATGGCTCCTGACGCCAGNGCATCGAGCACGCGNGGGTACAAGCGATGCTCCTCGGTCTTNACACGAGCTGCCAAACTTGCGATGTCGTCGTCCCTGAGCACAGGAACGGCCGCTTGGGCGATGATCGGTCCAGTGTCCATCCCCGCGTCAACGAAGTGAACCGTGCATCCACTTTCGGTCGCTCCTGCCTCGAGGACGTCGCGGTGTGCGTGCGCGCCGGGGAAATNTGGGAGCAACGACGGGTGGATGTTGACCAAACGGCCTTTCCATCGCTCAACAAAGGCTGCCGTCAACAACCTCATCCACCCGGACANNACAATGACTTCGACGTCATGGGATTCCAATGTGGTTTGAATCAAGTCCTCNTGNGCTGAGCGACGGGCCACGCGGTCCTCNNCNTNCGGCAAAGGAACGACNTCCACCGCACANCCAAGCGNCGTGGCGCGTTCNATGGCGCCGGCGTTTGCTTTGTCCGTCACGACCACGACCGTGGCGTGNAGCGTCTCTTNGGCCTGCTGATAGCGAACCANGGCTTCCATCCCAGAACCAGAACCCGAAGCCAGCACCGCAAGGCGCANNGGCGCCTCGGAGGTTCCGTGGCGAAGGCGCATGNTGNNGGCAGGTTTGGTCCAATGATGAGCGCTTCGGCCGTGAGACATTTTTTCATCGCGGCCTCCGCCAAGAGGTCATGACAGAGTCCACGGTCAGGTTGGCTTCCGTCGACGAGGTCATGGCGACGTACGCCATCACGTCCAGNCCNNTCAAGNGNATCGTCTTCCTCTCGCTCGGGNTGATNTTCATCNTTTTCGCCATCATCGGCATCTGGGTTCCGGGCTGGCCNACCGTGTCGTGGGCGGTGCCTGCTGCGTTCTTTTTCTCCATGTCCAGCCCGAGCCTGTTCCGNTGGACNTTGGAAAACNGGTGGTTCGGNGCGGCCATTTTCGAGTATTACGCCACGGGNAAAACGGTCCCAAAGCANGCNAAGTACGGCATTGCAGGCTTCATNACGGCCTCCACACTTCTGTCGGCCTACGGCGTNTGGGAGGTCTCTGTTCGCGGCGATGGCACCTTGTTCCAACCCTCAACGTGGACNGGAGCTGATCCCGGGTTTGGNCCGGCCACGGTGCTCCTNACTGGACTCATCGGCGTGTGGTTCATCCTCGTCCGCGTCCGAACCCGTNCGGCGTGATCAGTCCTCATACCCCATCCGGCGCCTCGCCTTNGTCACNGTCNGCTGGCCGGCTTCGATGTCAAAAAAGGGCAGAAGCCCATGAATCATCAGACGCGCGCCCCCGGAGACGAGGAGAAAGGCCATCCCCCATGCCGTTTTCAGATGCGCGAAGTAGCCCATGCCGACGTCTTTGAGGTGCCCCATGTTTGCTCGGTATAGGCCCGACGTTTGGTCCTTGGCCCGCACCAATTCAGTGACGGAACAACCTGCGACCCGTGAACACCATCGCCACGCCCAAGGCATCCGCAGCGGCGATGACCTGCTCGTCACGGATGGACCCGCCGGGTTGCACGATCAGGCGGGCGCCGGCTTCGGCGGCCTGTTCGACGCCGTCAGGGAAGGGGAAAAACGCGTCTGAAGCCAGCACACAATCCTGAGCCCGCTCACCGGCCCGACGGCTGGCGATGCGAACCGCTTCCACGCGGCTGGTTTGACCGGGCCCAATGCCCACGGTGGCCAAGCCCTGAACCATGACGATGGCGTTCGATTTCACCTGTTCACAGACCCTGGCCGCGAAGCGCATTGATGCTGCATCGGCCGCGTCCATTTGGCGGGCGGTCACCGTGGAGAGATCGTTGAGGTCGAGTCGTGGAGGCTCTTCGGTCTGCATCAGCCAGCCGCCTTCGATGGGCTTGTGGACCAGGGTTCGCTCGAGTGGAGCGAGCCGATTGCCCGGTGACGCAAGGGTGAGCAGACGGCGGTTGCTCTTGGAACGAAGGTGTGCACGGGCGTCTTCGTCGTAGGCTGGAGCCATCACGACTTCGACGAAGAGATCGCCGATGGCTTCAGCGGTGGCCAACGTGACAGGGGTGTTGAAGGCGATGATCGAACCGAACGCGGATTCGGGGTCTGAAGCCAAGGCGTGTGAGAAGGCTTCCTCTTGCGTTGCGCCGAGGGCTGCACCGCAGGGGTTGGCGTGTTTGACAATGACACACGCGTGGGGTGCTTCTGGCCATTCTTCGGTGGACAGCGAACGGCACAGCCGAAGGCAAGCGTCGGCGTCGGCGTAGTTGTTGTAGGACATCGCTTTGCCTCCCTCAACCTGAGCTCCGACCAAGGTCGAAGCATCACCAACCGAAGCAGCATCGACAAACAAAGCGGCCGCCTGATGCGCGTTTTCACCGTATCGAAGCACTTGATTTTGGGTCGCAGCCACGCGGATGACCGCAGGCAAGCGGTCGGCCTGATCCTCAACCCGCTCCACGGACTCCGGCGCCCCAATCCAACGCTCGTGAAGGGTTCGGGCGATGGCTGTGTCGTAGCCCGAGGTTTGCTGGAAGGCTTCCAGCGCCAAGGCTTGGCGCAGATCAAGGCCGACGGCTTCGGGCGTCGGTGCGGACCTCAGCGCATCGAGCACGTCCGTGTAACGTTCTGGCCGTACCACGATCAGGACGTTTCGGTGATTCTTGGCCGAGGCCCGCACAAGGGTGGGACCTCCGATGTCGATCATTTCGAGGAGTTCGGACTCGGCGAGCGGTGGGTCTTTTGCGGCTGCCTCGGCAAAGGGGTAGAGGTTGACCGCCACCACCTGGATGGGGGGATAGCCGAGTTCCTTGAGGTGAGCAGCGTCCTCTTCTCGCTCCAAGCGAGCAAGGAGTGGGCCGTGAATGGCGGGGTGAAGCGACTTCACACGCCCGTCAAAGATCTCCGGATGACCCGTGGCCTCGGACACGTCCGTGACCGTCAATCCCGCTTCACGCAGGGTTCTCGCGGTGCCGCCGGTGGACAGGAGTTCGAAGCCCAAGTCCGCGAGACCTTGTGCGAAAGGGACGATGTCGCGCTTGTCCCACACGCTGAGCAAGGCGCGTGGCCGAACGGGCTCCTGTTGCATGGCGTGACCCGTTTTGTCGACCATCGGTGGACCTGTTATGAACGTGGCGTCAGTCGCCCCGAGCCGAAATCACCTGATCGATTCGAAGCAGGCCACACACGGCCTCCGTCGCCACCTCAATGGCGTGTTCAATGGTCTCGGCGTTCGCCCATGCGTGCTCGATGGCGCCGTTGGCACCTGCGACGGTGACGCCCTCGTTGCTTCGGCCCGCACGGTGGGCGGCCCGCAAATCAAGCAGCACGTCAAGGCGGTTGGCCCCCGCGTTTTCGATGAGGGCCCCAGGAACGGCCTCAAGCGCTCGNGCGTACGCGTCCATGGCCAGTCTGCGCCGCCCAGTCGCGGCCTCAGCCGCCTCACGCACCGCGGAAGCGGCGGCGATGTGAAGGCTGCCTCCACCGAGAAGCAAGCGGCCAGAGTCCATGGCTCCAATCACCGAGCGAAGCGCGTCGAAGAGGCCTCGAATCACTTCCTCGGTGGCNGTGCCCGCNCTGCCNCCGACGTCGATGCACGCCAACCTGCTGTTTGCATGCTCGAAGATGAGGCGTTCGCGGCGGCCTTCGTCCCCTTCGAGGGTCTCCACCGAAAAGCGGTCGAGCGAACCCAAGGACTCGCCCGTCAAGTCGTCGAGGTGTTCGCAAAGCNTCGCGCCCGTCACCTCGGCGAGGTCCTCAGCCCCGTCGCGCTCCACGTCGGCCAACACGACGCAGCCCGCGTCGACAAGTCGGTGGAGAACGCGGGGCTCAACCTCCTTTGCGCAAACGATGAGGCGCGCGCCAGAGGCGAGTACCGCTTGTGCATGCGCGTCGAGAAGCGCATCTTCGGCGGCCATGAAGGATTCGAGTTGGTCCACGTCGTTGACTTCAATTTCGGTCTCACGAACACCCTTCTGCAGAGCAAGCGGCCGGGTCAAGACCGCGACCTTGACCTGCTCCAAATTACGTGCTTGACGGTCCAATGCGACGCGCTGATCGAGGATGATCCCGGGGATGAGGCGGCTGTCACCAAGGGCACCTGCTCCGCGCTTGGCCATGCGGATGCGCTCGTAGGAAAGCGGGTCCCCCTCAGCCGTTCGTTGCACGAGGAGGGCGGCGTCNACCACCANGGCAGCNAGNTCCGCTCCACCGGCTTCGGCGCTCGTCCCGGTCATGGCGGTCAGCGCCACGTCCAGCCATCGCGCTTCATCGGCGGACGANGCATCCACGCTGCGNTGTGATGCGGTNGCCAACGTGATGTCCGCAGCCTCACGGTACCCNTCCACAAGGGTCAGCGGGTGGAGGCTGCGTTCGAGCAGGCGNCCACCCTCACGCATCAGTTCCCCCGCGAAGATCANGCACCCCGTGACGCCATCGCCGCANGCGTTTTCCTGGGTTTCCGCCATCGACACGAAGGTCTTGGCCGCTGGATGCTTGACCAGCAGGTCGGCCACGATGCGGGCCCCGTCGTTGGTGACGGCGGTTTCTCCGTTGGACTTGTACAGCATTTTGTCCAAGCCGTTGGGTCCGTAGGTGCCACGGATGAGGTCGCCAAAGGCGACGGCTGCTCGGACGAGCTTCTGCGTGACGGCCACGCCGCTGGTGACGTTGGTCGTTGGACGGACGATGACCACGGGGGCACGGCCGCCGCTTTCCTCTCCGTCCATCGCGCGCCGGTCAGGGCCCGCCCTCATCAACCCTGCCTCGGGGCTCAACCTGCGGTTTGGGCCTCGTTGAGGGCCGCAAGGGCAGCGTCGAGAACCTTCTGNACCTCGCGAAGCGTCGGCGCGGTGATCTGCAGGACGAGGACGTTGTCCTCGGTGCTNGTGGTCACGCCGTCCATGCCCTCAACGACGGACGCGCTCGACGCATGCCCCTCGAGGCGGAGGTCGACGGACACGGGTTCCATGTGCTCCCGTGGAGGCTTCCTGCTCATCACGCTGACGGCTCATCCATCGGGCTGATAGGAGAGACGCCGAGTTCGTCGCGATGGCGCAACGGGACGTGTTGGCCGGTGCCGGCGGTGTGCTCCTCGGTGCAGCCCGCACCGACCATGCCGGCCGTCGTGCCGTGCTCGTGGTGCGGGGTGAGGAGGACACGACCGAATTCACCGACCTCGCGAAGACAATGGGCATNGACCTCGTCGANGTGGTCAAGCAGCGCGGCCGGGAGGACCCTCGCACCTACCTCGGCCGGGGTCGTTTNGACGAGGTCGGAGATGTGCTCCGCAGTGCNCCACATGGTCACGCCTGGCACGGCGTTGATCTCGTGCTGATGCANACCAACGCCACGCCTCGGCAGNTGGTGGCNACNTCNACGGTNTTGGGNGTCGANGTCTGGGANCGCGTGCGCTTGTTGCTGGCCTTGTTCACGGCCCACGCCGCTTCGGTTGAAGCCCGAACGCAGGTCCGCATCGCGAGGCTCCGGTCCGACCGAACCGTCCTCCGTGAACTGATCTCACAAGAAACCACAGGCGAGCGCGCCGGATACGGTGGTGCGGGTGCAACGGGGGCAACGGAAGTGTTGGTGGCCTTGGGACGAGAGATTGAGGGCCTTCGTAAACGCCTGCAGCGCCACGCTCGGGCGCAATCCGAGCGACGCAGGCAGCGCACCCGCAGCGGTGCGAGGACGGTCGGTCTTGCGGGCTACACGAACGCAGGAAAGTCGAGCCTCTTCCGCGCCCTGTCTGGAAAATCCGTGCTCGTTGAGGACCGCTTGTTCTCCACGCTTGAGACCACCGTCGGTCGCATGGAGGCCAGTCCACGTGTGCTGCTGGCCGACACCATCGGGTTCATCGATGCCCTTCCGAGCGAGACGCTCGAGGCCTTCCGCGCCACCTTGGCCGAGGCNCTGGAGTGCGANCTNCTCCTGCTNATGGCCGACGCCAGCGACNATGGAGACGANTTGCTNCGNCGNCTCAACACCTCNATTCGGGAGGTGCAAGACCGTCTCGACGAGGACGACGTGGAAGTGATGGTCGTGCTGACCAAGATCGACCTCATCGACGCTNAACAGCGGAAGACCGTCGANGACCTGGTGGCCGANATCGGCCTGTTCAACCCCCACTTCGTNTCCGCGCACACGGGNGANGGCATGGTGGCCCTGCGNGACGCCATCCTCACGCNCNTNCACGGGCCTGCNNGNGTGCTTCGGATTGCTGCACCCGACGAAGGCGGGCGGCCCATCGCGGCNCTGGAAGACGCCGTTCGGAACNCCGGTNTGGTGCTGGAACGCCGAACCAGCGAGCAGGCNGTGGACCTGCTNCTGTGGTGCGACGGNGCAGATNTGCAACGCCTGATGGCGCANGCNCCGAACCGATTCAGCGTGATCGGNGAAGGCGTTGAGGCCTTCAGGTCATGACCGGCACNAGNCGNCGCGGNACGAGGAAGGTCANGATGACGGCCGTCAGGCCGAGGATGCAGGCGCTGTAGAAGTGCCCCATNGTGAANATNGACAGCACGGCGCCGACCCGAAGCAAGGGCAGCGAACCNAGTTTGAGCGACATCACGCCNAANCCCCCGCTGATGAGCGCNAGTCCCATGAATCCGAAGCCGATGACCACGTACAGCCCTGCCGCAGCAGGATCCATCATCGGATGCTCCATTTGTTGCGCTGAGTTGTCAATGGAGCGAAGCTCACANGTNTCNGCACCGTTGTTGCATGGCGCAGCCGCAAACCGANCGGNTGAGGGNAAATCGAACCTCAACGTGGTGAATCCGTAGGGNTCGAACAGCGCCGGNGGCGACAGCAAGACCCGGTTGGTCAGCACGTCGGTGTGGTTGTCCCGGTCCAGCAAGAGGTCCACACGAACCAAACCAGGCGTGAGGTTTTCGAGGAAATATTCGCCCTGTGCATCGGTTTGAGCCTCGGCGAAGACCCACTGGTTNCCCGATTCCCACTGCACNTAGACGGTGACGTTCTCGAGGCCNTCGCCAGCTTCGTCCACGACACTGCCGCGGAAGATGGCGGTGTCTTCTGGCGCGGCGCGCGACATGGCGTAGACGAACTCGTCCGGCCTCACCACGCCTTGCTCGGGCGATGCGAAGTCCAATCCGTTGGCAAAACCAAGCAGCGAGACCACGATGACCAGCACGGCGATGGACCGCGCCATGGGGTGCAACCCCTTGGCTTCGGTGAGCATCACGGCGTCGCTGCTGGCGAAGGTCAGGCCGGTGGCGATCTCCGCCGCCAGCCAATCGTCGTCGTCCTCGTTGGACGTGAGCGGTGCCGCTTCATCCACGCCTTGTCGTGACGACGGTCCGGGTTGAACCTGCCGACCGCCCCACGTCAGCGGCGACCGCGGTCTCAATTCGTGGCATTGAAATACCACCCCGATTACGCAACCTTGAGTTCACTAGTGANCCNGGAGTTGAANACCATGAGCGTAGGCATTGAACCGTTGGCAGCGATGGTCCTTCTCGAGATCGAGAAGGCCCCCGAAACGACCGCAGGTGGCTTGTTGCTGCCCGAAGAAGCACGCGACGCGATGAACGTCGGTCGCGTGTTGGCCGTTGGCCCAGACGCTGAGCACGTCGCTGAAGGCGACCGCGTCATCTACCGGAACTACTCGGGGACGACCATCGAATGGCTCGGCATCGAGTACCTGCTCATCAAGGAGGAAGACCTCCAGGCAAAGGTGACCAACTGAGGTGAGACCATGGCGAAGCAAATTGTGTACGGAGACGAAGCGCGCAACAAGTTGGTCGAAGGCATCGACGCGGTGGCGAACGCGGTCAAGGTGACCCTTGGCCCCGCCGCCCGCACCGTGGTGCTCGAGAAATCGTGGGGCAGCCCNACGATCATCAACGANGGCGTGACCATCGCCAAGGACATCGAACTTGAGGACGCCTTTGCAAACATGGGCGCCAAGCTCATCCAAGAAGTGGCCTCGAAGACGCAGGACAACGCCGGCGACGGGACCTCCACGGCCTCGGTGATGACCCAGGCCTTGGTGCACCAAGGCATGCGCAACGTGACCGCAGGCGCCAGCCCCGTGGCCCTCAAGTCCGGCTTCGATGCGGCCATTGCGGCCGTGGTGGAGCACCTCAAGGGCAGCGCCATCGAGGTNGACAGCGGCGACATGATCCGTCAGGTCGCGACCATNGCGGCCAACAACGACCCNGAGATTGGNGCNCTCATNGCCGAGGCCTTNGACAAGGTCGGNCGCGAAGGCGTCATCACCGTCGAGGACTCGAAGTCCATGGAAACCGAACTCGAAGTCGTNGACGGCATGGAGTTCGACAAGGGCTACGTGTCCCCCTACATGGTGACCGACCAAGAGCGCCGCGAAGCGGTGCTCGAGGCGCCGCTCGTCCTGATGACCGACCAGAGCATCAACAGCACGCAGGAGCTCATCCCCGTGCTCGAATACGCCATGCAGCAGAAGCGCCCGCTCCTCATCGTCGCCAAGGACGTCGANGGCCAAGCCCTCGCCACCCTGGTCATCAACGTCGCCTCCAAGGTGCTGAAGGCCTGCGTGGTNAAGGCGCCCGGCTTTGGNGACGAACAGGGCGAGATGCTCGACGACATCGCCATCCTCACCGGTGGCGCGGTCATCACCAAGGACAAGGGNGGCGACCTGCAGGCCCAAGGCATCGCCTCCCTCGGCACCGCTGAGAAGGTCATNGTCACCAAAAACAAGACCACGCTCATTGGCGGCGGCGGCGACGANGCCGCGGTCGGCGAGCGCGTGGAACTGCTCCGCGGNCGCGCCAAGCTNGCNACCNCCAAGTGGGACCGNGAGAAGATCGAGAAGCGNGTNGGCAANCTCGGCTCCGGTGTTGCGGTCCTGAAGATTGGCGCCGCGACNGAAACCGAAGCCAAGGAAACGAAGGCCCGCGTCGANGACGCCCTCAACGCGACGCGCGCGGCCATGGCCGAAGGCGTGGTCGCCGGTGGCGGCCTCGCGCTCTTCCGNTCGACGGGCGTGCTCGACAACCTCGACCTGAGCGGTGACGAAGCCCTCGGNGCNAGCATTGTGCGCTCCGCCCTCGTGGCGCCGCTGCGCCAAATNGTNGACAACGCCGGCCTTGAGCCCGCCATCGTCGCCGCNAAGGTCGATGNCGGTGAGGGNAGNTTCGGCTACAACGCCAAGACCGGCGAATACGGNGACCTNTTCGAGATGGGCGTCATNGATCCGGTCAAGGTGACNCGNAACGCNCTCCANAACGCCGGCTCCATCGCCGGCCTCGTGTTGACCACGGAAACCCTGGTCGCCGACAAGCCCGAACCCAAGGGCGCCGNCGACGGTGGCATGGGNGGNATGGGTGGCATGGGCGGCATGGGCATGGACGGCATGTTCTGAGGCCCAACGTCGCCACCTTGATGCCGAACGCGTGGGACGTCACGCCATGAGCGAAGCGTCGGACGCGCCGGCCTTGCTCATCGTGAAGGGGTCCTTCGCCCAGTACGGCGGGGCCGAACGCGACGTCGTACGTCAACTCGAAACGTGGCTGCAGGTCTTCTCCTCGATCCGCATCGCCACGCTTCACGGCCATCCTGACATGGAAGCTGAGGCGGCCCGGCTTGGGATCCCCGTGTTCACGCCCACCCAGACGTGGAAGGGCGACACCTCCGTGCTCGTTC
>NZMM01000038.1 GCA_002694585.1 Methanobacteriota archaeon | reverse complement strand
CAACAATCCATCCGGTGCGTTCATTGGTCTCAACTCTGGTAGACTCTCGAGTGTCGGCGTATATGAAAATGAGGCCGACTTGTTCACGGCTGTATGCTCGTTGAACAGCGCATCTTCTCCGGAAAGATGGGTTTTGAGGGTTTTTTCTGCATCCATTTCCTTAAGCCTTCGACTGCGGAAATTTGCAAATAAAACAAAGCCCGGGAGGATGAAGATGTGCCAGAAAATCAGCCGAAATGCATCGTTTGAGTTCGCATCGATCCAGTTTACAGGACCACTTGTGACATCAATCCCATTCGAAAATCGAGGAACCAACCATGTGAGGACGCAAGCGATTGTGATTCGACGGTATGCGTTGTGATGAACCACATTTGCAGATAAGAGAATACTATCAAAAGTCAAAATGAGCAACAATCCAATTCCCAAGGCGTTCATCCAGGTCAGTTGGCTCGATAAAGCGAGATCTAAGTGTGGAATGCTGAATTTTACGAACTCAAGCTGGTCTTGGGTTTGTGATGCAAGGATCACAGAATTCGAGAGTGTACCTAAGGAGACGAGAAGAAGCACCCAGCCGAAGGTCAAGTCGGCGCCAGTCCTCGAAATGATGTGTCCGATCTCTTTGGTCTGCTGTCTGAGCTGATGCGCGAATTTCGAGTGTTCCGGGCGTTGTGGATAGTTGCCTGTTGGTGGAGCAATCATGATGTTTGGATCGTTGGTTTCAACCAATACTTGCTTCTCTTCCGCCTCTGTCTTTGCAGGAATTTCTTCTTGTTGAATATCTGCGGTCCCGTCTTTCTGATCCTCAAGGAGATCAGGCCCTAGGGCGATGACCTGCGTGGACTGAGGCACTTGAGCCGCTTGCGCTTTGCGCTCGTCACGTGCTTCCTTGGCCTGCTTGACTTTCTCTTTGGTCTGCTTCACGCCTTTGCTCACGGATTCAACGGCTTGCTCAGCGGCCACGCTGATCTTCTCAGAGACGTCAGCGGTGCTCTCTGAGAGCCGACTGCCGGCTTTTTTGCCAGCCTCTGCCGCTTTTGCTGTGGTTTCTTTGGCGGCTTCGGCTACTTTGGCCGTGGTCTTTTTTGTCGCATCGGCGGCTTTCGCCGTGGTTTCCTTGGTGGCTTCAGCGACCTTCTTCCCGAGTTCCTTCGACCGTTGTCCGGTTTTCTCACCGAAGGCCTTGGCTTTCTGGCCAAAGGAACGCATGCGTTCTCTCATGTCCGCTTTATATTCGGCGGGTTCCTCGTCGGGGACCTCGGGCGATTCGGACATGGCTCTGAGGAGCCGCTGTGCCCTAAGAAAATCCCGACGACGGTGATCAGTAGGCCACCGGTTCGTCGTCGATGGTCCTCCAAAGGAACCACGAGGCCGCAGTGCGCCACGGCGCCCAGCGCTGAGCAAAGGCCTCGGCGTCCTTGCCGTCTTCCACGCCGTCGGTCATCCTCTGAATGGCCCGGACAAGGCCGATGTCACCGGGTGAAAACACGTCGGGCTTCAGCAGGACGAAGATGAGCAGCATCTCCGCCGTCCACGGCCCAATGCCTCGGAATTTCATCAGGTGCTTGCGGAGCTTGGCCTCGCTCATCGTCGCCCAGTCTTCAGGAATCAGCGCGTCGGCTTCTGCGGCAAGACCGTGAACGTAACTCGCTTTGCTGCGCGTCAGGCCACAGGACCTCAGGTCGTCTTCGCTGACGGCGAGAACCCGCTCAGGGGTGACCTCGCCGAGCATCGTCACGAGGCGGCCCCAAATCGCGTCCGCGGCCGCGACCGAAATTTGCTGGCCCACGATTGCGTTGACCACGGAGCGGAAGGCATTGCCTTGACCCGACAAGGCAGGACTGGGATAGGCGCGGACAATCGGACCGAGCAATTCGTCTTCGGAAAGCACCGCGACGGCTTCTTCCCACCACGGCGCATCGCCCACGGGAAGGGGTTCCATGGGTGCTGCTGCTGCGCTGACCTTTTGGAGGCTCGCTCCGGCCCTCGGTCATGGACCTCGACGCGGCGGTGGATCGCCTCAAGCACCTCGACCGTGCGGGCTGGGTGCTCGCGGGCCACGATGCGCCGGAAAGCGTGGCTGCCCACAGCTGGGGCATGGCCGTCAGGTGTTTGCAGCATTGTCCTGACGATCTGGACCTGGCCACCGTGCTCAGCATGGCGCTGGTCCACGATCTGGCCGAGGCCGTGGTGGGGGACATCACGCCGCACGACGGCGTGGACAAGGCCGAGAAGCACGCCAAGGAGCGCGCGGCCATGGCGAGCATNGCACCGCAATGGCTGGANCTCTGGGACGCGTACGAGGCGGGCGACAGCCCAGAAGCGGTCTTCGTGAAGCGCATGGATGCCTTGGACATGGCCGCGCAAGCCATCGCTTACGACGGCCAGGAGCGCCTCGACGGCGCACCCTTCGTGGCCTCGGCTGAACGCCGGTTGGCGGGAACCCAATGGTCGACGGATTCTTGAGGCCCGGGCGCTGCCGCCCCCCCAGAGTCCCGTAGTGTAGAGGTCCATCATCTCGGATTTTGGTTCCGAGGACCCCGGTTCGAATCCGGGCGGGACTACCTCCCGACCCTGAGCGAACCATCATGAACGGAGGGTCCGTCGCCGCTCCATGGCGATTGANCGNATCGCGGTGATTGGCGCAGGACAGATGGGCAACGGCATCGCGCAAGTTGCGGCCACCTCNGGCTTTGAGGTCGTGATGATCGACATCNATCANGAGGCCGTTGACCGCGGCATGGCCACCATCGAGCGCTCCCTGAACAAGCTCGTGCAGAAGGAGCGCCTCAGCCAAGAGGACGCCGATGCGGCGCGTGCGCGNTTGTCGGTCTCCACCGACCGCTCCCCCTGCGCCGAGGCCGACCTCGTGGTCGAGGCCGTCCCGGAGATTTTGAGCCTGAAGCAGTCGATTTTCGAGGANCTGGACAGCATCTGCGGTCCGAACACCATCCTCGCCAGCAACACCTCGTCCATCTCCATCACGAAGATTGCCGCGTGCACNTCNCGACCGGAGAAGGTCATCGGGATGCACTTCATGAATCCCGTTCCGCTGATGAAACTCGTCGANATCATCGACGGTGAACTTACGTCCTCGGAGACCAACGCCGCGGTTGTCGCGGCTGCGGAAGCAATGGGCAANACCCCGCTGACCTCNCAGGACTACCCNGGGTTCATCTCNAACCGCATCCTNTGCCCGATGCTCAACGAGGCCATCATTTGCCTGCAGGAAGGCGTGGCCACCAAGGAGGCCATTGACGGCATCATGAAGCTCGGCATGAACCACCCCATGGGTCCGCTCACCCTTGCGGATTTCATCGGCTTGGACACCGTGCTGCACATCATGGACGTGCTGCACACGGGCCTCGGCGATCCGAAGTACCGNGCTGCGCCGCTCNTGCGCCGCATGGTCGANGCTGGCCTGCTNGGGCGCAANTCTGGGCGTGGCTTCTACNCCTNCGACTGAGGCGNTTCTATGGTNTGGGTCGTCACGGGNGGAACGAAGGGGCTCGGCCGTGCCCTGGTCATGGCCTTGGTCAACGAAGGCCACACGGTCGTGGCCATGGGCCGCGACAGCGCTGCCCTGGCTGAACTCCACGACGGCGAGCGCGTCCACGCGGTCCANCTCGACTTGGCTGACCCGGCTGGCGTCGCTGAAGCCGCGGCCGAGGTNCTCGCCTTGCCGCCCGTGCTTGAGCACGGNGTGACCGGCCTGCTGCACAANGCGGGAGACGTCACNCCGGTCGGCGCGATGTCGGCCCTTGATGACGCGGCATGGGGCCGCGCCTTGCAGGTCAACCTCGTCGGCGTGCAGCAGTTGACCCGTGGCCTCTGGCCCGGTTTGGTCGCAGGACGTTCTCGCGTCGTGACGATTTCTTCGGGCGCCAGCCTGCGCCCCATTCACGGCTGGTCGGCGTATTGCGCGTCCAAAGCCGCGCTCGACATGTGGACGCGTTCCATGGCCGTGGAAGGCCAAACGCACGGCATCACGGCCGTGGCCGTGGCTCCTGGCATCGTCGACACCGGCATGCAGCAGGCCATCCGCGACGCGGGTCCAGACGGTTTCCCGGCGCATCCGGACTTCGTGGGCTACCATGCGAACGGCGATTTGGTGGCACCTGACGTGGTGGCCGAGCGCCTTTTGCCGGTGCTCCTCGACGCCGAGCGGTTCGAGTCGGGCGGGCGCTTCGACGTGCGCGATCTGTGAGGCATGGCCGCTCAGCGCGTCGTTCTCGGGGATATGGTCATAAGTCCCCGCACGGAGGGGAGCGCATGCCCGGAACCGACCGCGTTGAGATTCGTACCCTGAAGGTCGGCCGCTTTTGCGTGGTCGACGAAGAGGCCTACAAGATCCTCAGCATCTCCAAGTCCAAGCCTGGGAAGCACGGCTCCGCCAAGGCTCGCCTCGAACTCGAATCCATCTTCACGAAGAAGAAGATCAGCCACGTGGGCACCGTGACGGACAGCATCAACGTCCCCATGATCGAAAAGGGCACTGCGATGGTCACCCACATGGAAGGCGCCGAAGTGCACGCCATGAACATGCGCGACCACTCGATGATGATCCTCCCCATGGAAGACGGCCTTAACATCGAAGCCGGCAAGGAGATCATGTGGATGGAAGCCCTTGGTCGCTACAAGATCATCCGCGACCACTGATTCTTCGGTCGATATCGGCGACGCGGCTATAGGCCGCGGGTCATCGCCATGAGGCATGAAGGCCTTCACCGCCTTGCAGCACGTGCTGTCCGCCCTGTTCATCTTCGTGATGGCCACCTTCTGGGCGCTGCCGATCGTCCCGGCCTTGTGGGTGTTCCACGAAGTCAACGCCTTTGGAGCGGACGCGACCGAATGGATGGGCTACCTGTTCACCAGCATCGCCGCCGCCCTGGCTTTCATCGCTTGGGGGCTCTGCTTGCTTCTGCTCTCGGGCACGGTTCAGATGATCATCCATCCCCGCGTGCCCGCTGAGGGCAAAGTCGTCCCGCTGTTTTCGGGCACGACCATCCGCTGGGCGGCCTGTGGTGTCATTCACCGCGCCACCAAACCCTTCCTCATTCACGTCTGTCCCTCCATTTTCGCGAACACCTACTACCGTCTCGCAGGCGTGAAGCTCGGTCAGGATTCCAACCTGACCTCGCAGGACATCAACGACCCCTTCCTGGTCCGTGTCGGCTCCGACACGGTCATCGGCGGCCACGCCGCCATCAACGGGCACATCGTCGAACGTGGTGAGTTGCACCTCGCGCCGGTGACCATTGGCGACCGCTGCGTGGTCGGCGGCGGCTCGATCATGATGCCAGGTTCCACGCTCAGCGACGACTGCGTGCTGGCCAACCGCGCCGTCTTGCCCAAGCACAAGACGATTCCACCCGGCCAGGTCTGGGCCGGCGTGCCGGCCAAGTTCGTCAAGCACATCCGCGGATACGGCGACGACGGTCAGGAATCCTAGGCCGAAACTGACCTCTTTTTGGGGAATGGTCTTGAAGTGCCGTTCCTACCTCGTGAGGACCGGAGGGTCTCGTGATGGGTGTCCAACGCTCTGCCTACCGCCAGCCCGCGACACCTCAGGGCCTCAAGGCCATCGAGGACGGCACGCTGACGTGGCTCGATGACGACATGTACAACAACCTCAACACCGGGGTGCTGGAACAGTACCTCGAAGAGAAGAACCTCAAGGAATCCTTCGAAGTTTCCCACTGGAGCACGCCCAAGGTCCTGCTCGGCATCGCCATCGGTGCGGTGTTCTCCGGCGTGACCGCCTACATCGGCCTGAAGCTCGGTCTCGCCATCAGCGCCGCTTGGTACATCGCCTACCTGCTCGGCATGGCGCTGAAGTGGTCGCCGTCTGAGGTCAACATCGCAACCTCGGCGACCACGGGTGCAACGCACGCGTCGACCGGCTTCATCTTCACCTTCCCCGCCATTTTCCTGCTGGCCTCACAGGCCCAGTACGAGTTGGCCTCAGGACCGCTGATCACGCTGGGTGAAGGCGANGCGCTGCGTCTGGCCTTCATCGGCATCGTGGCGTCGATGTTNGCCGGCTTCCTCGGCGTGATGTACTTCATCATCTTCAGGCGCGTCTGGCTGGTTGAAGATCCGCTGCCCTTGCCCGGNTTCGAAGCCACCCTCAAGATGCTGGACATCGCTTCGGACGTCAACACCGGTGCGGTCAAGCACGCCCGTGATTCGCTGAAGACCATCGGGGTCTGGACCGGTGTAACGATGATCGGTCTCTTCCTCATNGAATACCCGCTCATTTGGATCAACAACCGCAAGTTGGCGCTGTTGGACTGGATTGCCGAGACCCTGAGCATCGGGGACTTCGGACTGGCCAGCATCTACAGCCACGGCAAGTTGCACCAGCCCTCGGGCACCAACGACGGCGTGTCCAAGGGCGTCACGGAGTGGACCCAGGGCACCTGGAACCCCTTCGCCTACACCTACATCGGATTGGCCTTCACGCCCTCCATGTTNGCCATTGGCTGGTTCATGAAGCTCCGCGTGGCGCTGTTGGTGAACATGGGTACCCTCGTGGGGTGGCTCATCCTCGTGCCGCTCGCGGTCATCCTCAACGTGCCCATTTACGACGCGAAGGCGCAGGCGGACATTCCGCTGCACGACTTCGCCGCCGGTGGCGCCGCGACCCTGCAGATGATCGCCTTCGCCAAGACCATCCGCACCGTGGCCATCGGCTGCATCGTCGGTGGCGGGCTGTTCGGGCTTGCGAAGATGTACAAGACCTTCCTCGCCATCTTCAGCGACATCGGCTCCGCCTTCCGCGGTGACGGCAGCGCCGAGTACATCGAAGGCAAGGGNTGGTACGAGTGGCCGCTCAAGCACATTCCCATCTTCATGGCCGTGACCTTCTTTTCGATGATCGCCATCTTCACNCTCGGNGGTTTCCCCGTGGTGGCNTCGGCCTTGTTCGCCACGGTGCTCATCGCGACCACCTTCATGCTCGGCGCCATCGCCGTNCGCGTGATGGGTGAGACCGGCATCGAGCCGGTGTCCGGTACGTCGTTCATCGTCCTCCTCTTGCTCCTCGGTGTCTTCCTCGGTGCGCAAGAGGCCCTCGGCTTGGACACGCAGGAAGCGGTGCTGCTCGGTCTTGTCGGAACCACCGTGTTCGGTTCGGCAATCTCGATGTCGGGCACCGTGATTGGTGACTACAAGAACAGCCTCTACATCGGCAACCGACCCTACCACATCTCGAAGGGGAACATCATGGGCGTCGTGCCAGGAGCCATCTTTGGTGCCGGTGTGGCCATCTTCCTCTCCATCCAGTTGGCCAACGGCAACATCGACCTGCTCGCACCGCAAGCCAACGCTTTCGCGACCTTCTCGGTCATTTTCGCAGAGGGGCAGGGCGACCTGCTCTTGCTTGGCCTCGGCCTGCTGCTCGGCATGTTCGTCGAGTGGGCCACNGGCATGGGGACCTCNTTCGGCCTCGGNATGTACCTCGACATCCCGCACACCCTTCCNATGCTCATCGGTGGCGGTGCNCGCGACTGGTGGGAGGAGAAGAAGCTCAAGCCCCGCATNGACAAGGTGCGCGAAGAGGAAGGCCAAACGGCGGCCGAGAAGACCCGCGCCTTGGCCCTGCTTGGCACCTTCATGGTCGCGGCAGGTCTGCTGACCGGCGAGGCCTTCTTCGGCACCGAATCGAGCATNCTGTCGTTCATCGATTCCGTGCTTGACCCANAAGTGGCGAANTCACGCATGTGGTGGGCGCTGCGCATGGGCATGCTCATCGGCCTGAACGTCGTCATAGGCGGTGCGATTTTCCTGCTCTTCAGGGCTGCCGGCGTGATCGGCGGCGACGACGAAGCCGAGGCCAGCGCGGCCTGAGGACGGCGACGGACGTGGACCGTGCACGCCCTTCCGTGCTGACGTGGTTCGTGCTTGGCGCAGCCCTGCTTGGTGTGTCCAGCGGTGGTGCGTTGCTGCAGGCCTTTGACGCCGTGCCCCCGCTCCTTCGAGCATCGTGGCGGCTGCAGGCAACCACGGTGCTCCTTCTGCCGCTCGCCCTGCTGGACTGGCGTCGTGAGGGCGCGCCGTGGGCCTCGGCCGATGAGGCTCGAGGAGACGCTGCGCTGCTGGTCGCTTCGGGGGTTTTCCTCGCCCTGCATTTTGGTGCCTGGACCGTGTCGCTGGACCACACCACGCTGACCCATTCCTTGCTCTTCGTGACGGCCCATCCGCTCGTGGTGCTGGTCGGCAGCGCTGTGCTTCTGGCGCTTGGCCGCGATANNATTCCACCAGGGCGCCGCGGTTGGGCGGGCGGCTTGCTTGGCCTGCTGGGNGCATCGCTGACNCTGCTCGACGTGGGCGAGGCCACGGGNGGGCAGGAAGTGACCTTCTTCGGGGATTTGCTGGCCTTCCTCGGCGCCGTGTTCGTCGTGGGTTACCTCGCCGCAGGGCGCGTGCTCNGAGCACGCTGGCCGGTCTTCCTCTATGCTGCGGCGGTCACAGGCCTTGCTTCGGTGCTGCTGGCGGCCGGTTCCGGGGCCATGGAGCAGGGCGCCATCGCGGACCACGGCCTCNTGGGATGGACNGGACCGACGTGGCTGGTCGGNTTCCTGACCCTTGCNTTCTTTGCCGGCTTGGTCGGTCACACGGGCCTGAACCACTGCCTGAAGACCATGACGCCGCTCACCATCTCGATCACCCTGACCATGGAGCCGGTCGTCGGTTCCATCATCGGGCTGGTCGCGTTCAAGACCGGCATTCCAGGTCCGGCCACGCTGGTCGGTGGACTGGTGATGTTGGCCGGTCTCCTCCTGGTGGTGTCCAACCCAGAACCGGACGCACCCGATGAACCAAGCCACGCATGAGNGCGCNTTCGTGCGTCATTCGCGACCCTCTCGCCCATCTTCTGGTGAAAAGTTCATGTCGTCTCCACGAGAGTTTAACCTATGGCCACCGACCCCAGCAGTCTCCGACTGATTGGGGCCATCTTGACCATCCTCATCGGCTGCATGACGCTGTTCTTCACACGTCGCAACGACAACCTCGAGTGGAACGAGCGTTTGGCGGCTCACCTCATTTCGTGGATCCTCATCGCCAAAGGCATCGGAAACACCGCTGCGGATTACACCATTCGTTACGTGGCGGAGAATGGACCCGTCAGTCANGGCGTGTGGCAACTTGGTCTTGGGACNTCGTGGATGCTGGATTCCATCTTNGGCNTCGGCCTAATGTGTCTGGCCCTGGTCTTTCCGCTCCCCTTGCTGCGCACCGAGAAACACGCCAAAATCGCCTTTGGGTTCCTCATCGGCTTTCTCGTCCTCCGCGTTGCAGCACAGTTGCTCGGCTACGGGGTTACGCTCATCCAACTCCCTGGCTTGCCTTACGTCTCTTCTGGNCTGATTTGGGGCTCCGTGTACGTCAAATTCCGCTTGATGGACGAGGCGCGTGCCGAGGAGAGCTCGCGCAACATTGCCAACGTCGCCGGGATGCTCCTGCTGTTTCATGCCGGTCACGTGTGGTTCATGTGGCCCGGTATGCTGCTTCAGGCGGAGTACTTCTACCTCATCGAGATGTACGGAAGCCTCACCAGCATGAGCGTTGATTTGCTTTGGCAATCGGCCTACACCTTGCTCATCGCGGTGGGTCTGTTTATGTGCGGGGTCGAGGTCTACCAGTGGACCAAAGGGCGGGCAGAAGTCCTGACCTACATCCTCGTAGGGTACTTTTCCATCGGTCTGGTCGGCTATCCAATCCTGACCAACGAAGTGGCGTTTTGGCAGGAGGCAGGCAACCAAAATCTCGCCACCATTTGGACTGGNTTGACCACCTCGATGCACTTCAACATGATGCGGCCCGTGGTGATGATGTACGTCATCCTCCGTTATGGCNTGTTTGACACGTCGGAGGAGATGAAACCCAAAGCGAAACTCATGGTCATCATCCTCATCGTCATCGCCACGTCGGCGCTGCTTGAGTTGGTGCAAGCCTTGGTGCCGATGAATGAGATGTTCTCTGCGGCAGCATTGGGTGTTCTCGTGGCCTTTGGCATCGGTTGGGAAGAGCGGTCCTTTGAGCGGCTGCTTAACGCNTCCAAGCAGATGAGAAAGGGCCTTGACGCACGGTGGTTCCCCGAGTTCCCCCTCGAACGCAAATTCTTCTTCCGCTTTGATCGGTTCATGGCCATCGTGATCCTGTTTTTCATCCTCATCGCCTTTGTGCAGTGGCAAACCAACGCGTGGTACGACATGCTCTTGCTTGACCGTGGCTCTTCTTGGAGGGCNAGGGGATGAGTGAGCGCAGCCTGTTTGAGGACTTCCTCGGCGAGGGAGCATCACGGCGGCCCTTGTTGAGCTTGTACGCCCTTGTGTTNCTCCTNATGTCCTACCACATGCTGGTGTTCACGACCATCAAGGTGGACGACATCACGACAAAGAACGACCTCGCTCAGTTTGACCTGACTTTCCAGGAAACGACGCTNTCCGATTCGGACGAAGCCTACGTGCAGGACCAGCGTGTTACGATGGATTTCGAGATCGACGCGGCGGATCTCGTTGCACACCATGGCATGGGCCTGCTGCAGGTGGTCGTCTCCTACAGCGAAACATCTGGGATTCCCTTGGATGGATGCGACACAGTCACGGCGGCCATCCCTCCCTCCGGCCCCGCTGCGGATTGGGGCAACACCAATTCGGTGCTGACCGGTACGTCCGACGACTGCTCCGACATTGTCCTGACGGTGATTGTGTTCCCCGCGTACACCGGCGAGGCCATGCGCGTGGCGGGTGGTGAAGCCTCAGATCACGAGGCAGCGTGGTCCAGCCAAACCCAGGGTGTGGGAACCTTCACCCTCGATCTTGACGTGTCGGCCTCGAGCCCAGCCCCCCCGCCCAGTCCACAAGACGATGGTGAGGCCGTGAGCGTGACNTGGACGGCCACNTTCTACGACGTCGAGGTNAACGAGGTNTGATTGACCGGATTCGCCGTTAGCCTTTTTTTNCCCTGACCAATCAACCCANCATGCGTCTGCGCACGCTCCTGATT
>NZMM01000037.1 GCA_002694585.1 Methanobacteriota archaeon | reverse complement strand
GGACCAGTCGAGCCACTCCGCCTCCGCATCGATGTCGAACGGACGGACCAGTCGAGCGTCGGCATCGGGTCGGGCATGGCGCAGCTGGGTGGCTTCCATGGCGGTATCAACCTCGTCCCAGGTGCGCTCAAGAAGCGTGGCCAATCGAGGCCGGTCCACGAGAAGGAGCACCAACTCGAGGCCCATGCCCTGAGCGCATGCTTCGCGTGTTTCAAGCCTCGCTCTGAGGCCAGTTCCAAGGGTGAGGTTGAAGCCTGACTCGCGGACCACAGGGACGGGGACGACGCATGGCGACGATCCAGGAGCAAATTCAGGCGCTCCAGGACGAGATCCATAAGACCCAGAAAAACAAGGCCACGAACGCCCACATTGGGAAGTTGAAGGCCAAGATTGCCCAGCTCAAACTCAAGCAGGAAAAGGCTGCAGCCTCGGCGCGCAGCGCCGGTCCGAGCAAGGGCTTCGAGGTCCGTAAGTCGGGCGACGCGACGGTGGCCTTGGTCGGTTTTCCCTCGGTGGGAAAGTCCACCCTCATCTCCAAGGTCACCGACGCGCATTCGGAGACCGGTGCGTACGCCTTCACGACGTTGACGTGCATCCCCGGCGTCATGGAGCACCGCGGTGCGAAAATCCAGATTTTGGACTTGCCCGGTTTGATCAAGGGTGCTGCAGAAGGCAAGGGCCGCGGGAAGGAAATCCTTGGCGTGATCCGTGCGGCGGACATGGTGTTGTTCATCGTCGACCCCTTCCAAGACGGCCATTTCGACGTGCTCTACCGTGAATTGCACAACGCAGGCTTGCGCCTGAACGAAGAGCGCCCTCCCGTTTTCATCGTGCGCTCGGACAAGGGCGGCATCGACGTGCGCACCACGGTGGAACAAACCCACTTGACGCCCGAGGAGATGGGCGCCATCATCCGGACCTTCGGTTACACCAGCGCCATCGTGACCTTGCGTCACGACACCACGGCGGAACAGATCGTGGACGCCCTCGCNATGAACCGCGTNTACGAGAAAGCGGTCGTGGCCATCAACAAAATCGACATCGCCACAGAGGAGCAAATCCAGCATGCNGAGTCCATGCTGCCCAACGATTGGCCCATCATGCGCATCTCCGCGTTCAAGGAACAGGGTTTGGAGGAGCTCAAGGATTTCATCTACGACAATTTGGGCTTCATGCGCATCTTCCTCAAGCCCCAGGGCGGTGAAGCCGACCTNGAGGAACCGCTCATCGTGAAGGACACCTCGACGGTCGAGACCATCTGCAGCAAATTGCATCGTGATTTCGTCCGGAAATTCCGATACGCGAAGGTCAAGGGCCCGAGCGCGAAATTCGACTGGCAACGCGTCGGCCTCGACCACCTGCTCAAGGATGGCGACCTGCTGACCATCGTGGTCAAGCGCTGAGGTCAACGGCCGCCAAGGCCGCGCCGATGAGCCCTGCATGCGCACCAAACGTGGCCTTTCGCAGCGGCGCCGAAGCTTNGAGCANCGGCGAGAACGTGTCCCAGTGTTCGGTGAGGCCACCTCCAACGACGATGAGGCTGGCGTCGACGGCTTGTTCCATCACGGCCAAAGCCTCGTTGAATCGGTTTGACCACGTCGGCAGGTCCAGCGCCTCGAGTGTACGGGCGCGACCGCTTGCGTGCGTTTCCAGCACGCCACCTCGCGTTGGATGAGGGAGCAGGCCCAGTTCGAAGCCCGGCACCAACCGTCCCGCGTGGTGGACCCCACTGCCCAGACCCGTCCCGACGGTGATCACGAGCACCGTTCCGTCTTCACCAGCGGCAGCCCCGAGGCGCTGCTCGGCCACCGCCGCCGCGTCAGCATCGTTGAGCAACACGAGGTCGGGCCTGTCGAGGGCCTCGGCCACATCNGTGCCCGGCCACGTTGAGCGGAGATTTGGGGCTGCACGCACNGTGGTGCCGTCCACGCGTCCGGGAAAACCGAGCCCCACAGGAAGCGGAGGGAAGCCGTCGAGCGCACGTCGNAGCGCTTCGAGAATCTCCTGTGTCGGCGTGTCGAGGTCATGNTCAAGCCGCANCACCTCGCCTTGGATGGCTCCGGTGACGGCATCGACCACCGCGAGGCGGCAACCGCTGCCACCGACATCGATACCGATGGCCTGCATTTCAGCGACCCCGTTCGTGAGCGGCGATGGCGTAGGGCATCAACACGTCCGCATCGAAGGGGTTGAGCCCCGGCGGNGCGAGGTCATGGAAGGACGGGGCCACCCANCGCGCAGGCCCTTCAAGGAGCGCGTGCAGGTCNTCNGTNGAAGNGCCCGCAAGCANNCCNAAGCAGGNCTCGTCCTCACCNTNTCGTTGNGANGACCAGCGAAGCCGACCGAGNTCCGCTCCTTNTGNATCNTCACCGTGCACCACGAAACCAACGGGGAGTTCGGGCAGGCCTTCGACAAAAGTGGCGTCCATGCCTTCGCCCAAAGCGAGCACGTGGGCGCGACGGGCGTTCGTGGCCACGCGCATCGGCCACGCTTCCTNGCCTTGCTGCGTCCATCCCTCGACGGACGCTGGCGAGGTCTCGGAAGCAACGTCGAGGACGAGGATCACNTGGCGCATGTTGGCGTGGTGCAGCACCATCTTCCAACCGATGTCCATCTGGAGTTGCAGGCCTGCATGGTACCGGACGCGGTTGGCGTCCACCTCGACGCTGAGGTTGCCGTCCTCGGCCCGGAACGCATCAGGCCAATCCCGCCAGTCTTCGCCTTCCGATTCGGCGATGGTCGCGTGCACGGCNTGGTGAACCCGCCATGGTTCATCGCTCAGCCATGCCGTGATGTGCTCGTCGTCGATCTCGACGTCTTCCGCCAAGCCGCGGTGGAGCGAGGCGTCGAAGGCCAGCCCGGAGTGCGGNCGGCCGTCTGCGTCANNGGCCGCCAACACAGGAACGCGCCAAAGCCCAAGNCCAAGGTCAGCAAGCAGGTCAATCCAGCGCATGGCGGCCTTGCGCACCTCGCCGATGCCCGCCCCAGAGGGCAGGCTTCGTGGGTCNAGGCACACGCCCGCTCGTCGCACGGTCCGGGATGGCGGGCCTTGCTTCAAGGCTGTGACGTCAGTCCCAGATGCCCATGTCCATCCGCGCGTCCTCGCTCGCGTGGATGCTTGGATCCCAACGCGGGGTCCACACGAGGTTGACGTGAACGGTCGTCAGGCCGCTGTTCAGAGCCGCTCGGTGGGTGGCGGCCATGATCTCCGGAGCCGCAGGGCATCCTGGGCTGGTCAGGGTCATGTCGATTTCAGCGTGCGGCCCCTCGTCTTTGGCTTCGATGCGGACGGCGTAGACGAGACCAAGTTCGACGATCGAAATCTCCAATTCTGGGTCTTCGACCGCTTGCAGCGCCTCCAGCACGTCCCCCTCACTCACCATCGCTCATCGCCTCCAGCCGTTGGGTGATCATGTCGAACATGGTGCGGACACCGTTCGAACGACTCGGGGTCAGGGAATTCAACACACCGGCTTCCTTGATGTGGTCCACGGTCATGGCTCGGGCCACGTCGAGGGGCTGGTCGTGCATCCCGAGCGCCAGCAGCCCCATCAGGCCCTGAACCAGACGAGCGTCTGCCCCTCCCCTCAGCAGGACCCGATCGTTTTCGAGGCTGACCTCGAGGTGGGCCTGCGACTGGCAGCCCTTGACGCGGTTGTCGTCGTTCCACGCCTCCATGGGAAGTTCAGGAACATCTTCGGCAAGGTCGAAAATGAACTCGAACCGTTCCATTCGGTCCTCGATTTCGGCCAATTCTTGGATGATGTCCTGCAAGGCCTCGGAGATCATGACGACCCTCCGAAACGGTCCAACACGTGTTCCAAGGCCTTCACGAAGCCTTCTGCTTCTTCCATCGTGTTGTAGAGGTAGAAGGAGGCGCGGACGGTGCTCGAGATGCCCAAGCGGTGCAGCAGTGGTTGGGCGCAGTGGTGGCCGGTGCGCACCGCGTAGCCTTGCGCGTCGAGCAGGTGGGCCATGTCCTCCGCATGCAGCGCAGGGTGGAGGAACGAGACGACGGCCGAATCCAGGTCACCGTGTCGGCCGTAGACCGTGCAACCAAGATCGCGCAGGGCTGCTGCCGTCCATCGCGCAATCTCGAGCAAGCGGTGGTGCTCTGCGTCAAGGTCCACCTTCTCGAGGTAATCCATGGCTGCTTTCCACCCGATGGCTTCGGCGATTCGGGGGGTCCCAGCCTCGAATTTGTGTTCGTTGTCTTGGTAGGTGGAACCCTCGATGGTGACCTGGTCGATCATGTCGCCTCCACCCATGAACGGGGCCATCTCGTCGAACGCCGCCTCGCTGACGGTCAAGCAGCCGATGCCGGTNGGTCCGAGCATCTTGTGGGCCGAGACCGCGAGGAAATCCACGTCAAGTTCGGAGACGTCAATGCGCGTGTGAGGCGCGCCCTGGGCTGCGTCNAGCAGCACGCGAGCCCCTGAGGCNTGTGCCTGTTCGATGATGCGCTCCACGGGATTGCGGACGCCCAACACGTTGGACGTGTGCACGACGCACACGAGTTTGGCCCCATGCAACGATGCCTCGTAGGCCTCCATGTCGAGGGTCATGTCCTCCAAAACCGGAACATAACGCAATTCGACGCCACGTTCCTTGGACAACATTTGCCAAGGGACGATGTCGCTGTGGTGCTCCATTTCGGTCAGGACCACCGCGTCGCCTTCGGCGAGGTTGGCACGGCCCCAGCCGTGCGCCACGAGGTTGATCGCCTCCGTGGTGCCGCTCGTCATCACGACGCGGTCAGCGTTGAACCATCCCTTGAGGCTGGTTCGGCAGGCTTCGTAGCCGTCGGTGGCTTCGCCTGCAAGGGTGTGCACCGCCCGGTGAACGTTGGCGTTGCTGTTGGTGTAGTANCGGTTCATGGCGTCGATGACGACCTGTGGCTTCTGCGTCGTGGCNGCGTTGTCCANNTAGACCAAACGCTTGCCGTTCACCGTCCGNGAGAGGATGGGGAAATCAGAAGCGTCGACCATGNGAAGACCTCAGGTGATGCGGGCACAATCCAGGTGAACCGTGAGCCGGTCGCGGAGCGTACGCCTTGCCTCCGCTGCAGCGATGGGCCGGAACGCGTCGGCGAGGAAGCCTTCGACGATCATCGCGGCTGCTTCCTCCGGGCCCAATCCACGGCTCATCAGGTAGTGGAGCTGTCCCTCGTCGAGGCTTGCGCTGGCCGCACCGTGTGCGGCCGAGACGTCGTCGGCCAGGACCTCGAGTTCAGGGATTGCGTCAGCACGCGCACCCTGACTCAACAACAAGTTGCGGAACACCTGGCCGGCGTCGGTGCCGTCGGCGCCGGCGTCGATGACCAAGCGTCCGGTGCCGACGCTGCGGCTGCGTCCACCGCACGCGACGTTGGCCACGAGGGACGAGGTGGTGTGGCCCACGTGGTGATGAATCTCGACGTGATGGTCGTCATGACGCGTGCCCTGACCATGGACCGCCAGCCCAATGCGGACGTTCCCTCCCGTCGCGTCGAGGTGGTGGCGGAGGTCCGACTTCCTCCGGAAGCCTCCGACCGACAGAGTGCCCGTTTCGAAGGTCGCGTCGCGGCCGACGCGCCAGTCGTCGCAACGCACCACACGGGATTCGAGGTGAAGCTCGTCGGTCACGACCACGCTGAGGTGGCTGCCGTCAGCGACCTTGCCGGTCAGGTGAAGCCCGCACCAGCCCGCGTCGCCCGAAAGGTGCAGATGCACGACGGCCTGTCCTTTGCAGGTGATGTGAAGGCGCCCCACAGCCACGTGGCCGGCGGCCCGCAGGTCGACGTTGACGACCTCCTCGTGGTGCCCTTCAAGGCTGAGGTGCATGGGGGCGGTGTCGAGGTCGGCCAAGGTGTGACGGGCGATGTCGTCCACGTCCGGAAGGGTCGTTTCAGGCCCGTCGACCACGACAGGAAAGAGCTCGGGACTCCCCTCGTGCAGGGACACATGGCCGGCGGCGTCATGAAGCACCATGCGAACGGCCGTGCTGTCGGCGTCTTCGGGCCGCATCCACGACCATGGCGTTGAGCGCCAGAGATGGACCGCGCTGGAGGGGTCCTCCATCGCGGTGCTCATCCGATGGCTCCCTCCATCTCGATCTCGAGGAGCTTGTTGAGTTCCGAAGCGTATTCCATGGGAAGTTCGCGGGTAAAGGGCTCAAAGAAGCCGTTCACGATGAGGCCCATCGCTTCAGCCTCGGTGTGACCTCGGCTCATGAGGTAGAAGAGTTGGTCGCCTGCAATCTTGGAGACGGAGGCTTCGTGTTCAAGGTCAGCGGAAGCGTTGCCGACTTCCATCGTCGGGTAGGTGTCGCTGCGGCTGTCCGCATCGAGCATGAGGGCGTCACAGACCACCTTCGAGCGGCACCCCTCCGCCTTCGGGCGCACCTGCAGCATGCCGCGGTAGGTGGAGCGGCCGCCGTTCTTCGAGATCGACTTCGACAGGATGTTGGAGGTCGTGCGTGGCGCGAGATGGTGCACCTTCGACCCCGCATCTTGGTGCTGGCCTTCTCCGGCGTAGGCGACAGAGATGATTTCTGCATGGGCACCTTCGCCCTTCAGGATCACGGCGGGATACTTCATCGTCAATTTCGAGCCGATGTTTCCGTCCACCCACTCCACTGTGGCGTTGGCGTGAGCGACACCGCGCTTGGTCACGAGGTTGTAGACGTTTGAGGACCAGTTCTGAATGGTCGAATAGCGGATTTTTGCTCCGTCCATGGCGATGAGTTCAACCACAGCAGAGTGCAACGAATCGGTGGAATACGTCGGTGCTGTGCAGCCTTCAACGTAGTGGATAGAAGACCCCTCATCGGCGATGATGAGGGTGCGTTCGAATTGACCCATGTTCTTCGCGTTGATGCGGAAGTAGGCCTGGACAGGCATCTCCACGTGAACGCCCTTTGGGACGTAGATGAACGAGCCACCGGACCACACCGCGGTGTTGAGAGCACTGAATTTGTTGTCCGTGTAGGGGATGACGGTATTGAAGAAACGCTTGACGAGTTCGGGATGCTCACGAAGGCCAGAATCCATGTCGAGGAAAAGGACACCTTGGGCTTCCAAGTCCTCTCGGATGCTGTGGTAGACCGCCTCGGATTCGTACTGGGCGGTCACGCCCCCGAGCCACTTCTGTTCGGCGTCGGGGATGCCGAGCCGGTCGAAGGTGCGCTTGATGTCCTCGGGAACATCGTCCCAATCGCGCTCCGTGCCTTCCGACGACCGCAGGAAGTAGGTGACGGCATCGAAGTCGATGCTGTTGAGCAGGGATTCGTTGCCCCAGTCTGGCATGGGTCGCTCGACGAAGTGGTGGTAGGCCTTGACCCGCAGATCCGTCATCCACTCCGGCTCGTTCTTGAGCGCGGAGATGTCGCGAACGACCTGTTCGCTAAGGCCCTTGTCAAAGCGGATGGTGGCCACTTCGGGGTCGTGGAAACCGTAGCGGTACTCGCCGACCGCGTCCCTTGCTTCGTCGCTCATGTGCTCACCTCATGCTGTGGTAGGCATCAGCCATTCATAACCGTCCGCTTCAAGTCGTTGCGCCATTTCTGGGCCACCGCTCTGGACGATGCGCCCGTCGATCATCACGTGAACCACGTCAGGGACCACCAATTCGAGCAGGCGGTTGTAGTGGGTGATCAGCAACACACCGCTTTCTTTGGGGAGGCTGTTGATGCCTTGGGCGACCGCCTTCAACGCGTCAATGTCCAATCCGGAATCAGTTTCGTCCAAGAGGGCCATCCGTGGCTGGAGGAGCAGCATTTGGAGGATCTCCAGCCGCTTTTTCTCGCCGCCGCTGAACCCGTCGTTGACGTAGCGGCTCAGGAAAGATCGGTCCATGTTCAGGACATCCATGGCCGCTTTGAGTTCCTGCCTGAAGGCGCGGGCCTTCGGGGCTTCACCGCGCACAGCGGCGACGGACTTCCTCAGGAAGGTACCGACTTGGACGCCAGGGATAGCGTGTGGATATTGGAAGGACAGAAACAGACCAGCACGCGCACGCTCGTGGACTTCGAGTTCGGTCAAATCCTGGCCGTCGTAGTGGACGCTTCCCCCCGTGATTTCGTAGTCCGGGTGGCCCATGATGACGGAAGCGAGGGTGGATTTGCCTGCGCCGTTGAGGCCCATGATGGCATGGACTTCACCGGCTTTGACGGTCAGGTCAACGCCCCGAAGGATTTCGGTCTCTTCCACATTGGCGTGGAGGCCTTTGACGTCAAGCAGTCCGCCGGCCATGGGACTTCGTCCAAGCCCGGTCTTATGAAGCGGATGGTTTCAGCAGACCCACTTCGGCCGCGAGTTCTAAGGTGATGTAGGCATGCGCTGGTCATGGACGCGGAGGATTTGGTGGCGATGTACGCCGCACAAGCCAAGGCATCCATGGAGGCAGAAGCCAACAAGCGGCTTGAGGCGTCGCTGAACCCTGAGGAGGAGGAACGCCTCCGGAACCTGCCGCTCTCCGACGCCGCAGGAACCCCTCATTTCGTGCCGGCCTTGCTGGCGCGGCTCGGCACGGTCCGTGCTGCGCTGGACGGCCACGGTGGTGGCATCAAGGCCTCGCAGTATGAGGTCACCTCTGAGGGCCTTGACCTGGTCTTGGACTTGACTGGAGCGTGCGTCTCTTGTGGCGCCGCCCCGGGAACGCTCCAGGGCATCAAGGCAGACCTCGAGGCTGATCCTGAAGTGCATCGCTTGCGCTTCGACAGGGTGCTGCTCGACAGTTTCGACGACCTCGGTCGAGATTTCATTTTGGCTCACGGAAACGTGGAGTTCGTGCATGTGGGGGCGGACGCATGAGGGAAATTCGCCTCCGATACGGAGCGGATGTGTTGCTGGGCACGGAATTCGTGCAGCAGCTCAACCGCATCGAGGAATTCGAACTGCTGAACACGCTGGGCCGTTCCGATGCGAACGACGCGGTCACCGTCATGGTCCGGTTGCGCCTCGCGCCTGATGCCACCTTCGAGGACATCGACGACATCGCATGGTTGAACATCGAGGAAGTCGTTCGGTCGGAAGCGACCCAGAGCGGTGAAGCGCACTACGCCATCGTTCGTTTCACGCACCCTCTGGTCACCATACCGCTGGAAGTGGGAGACGCCATCATCAGCCCCGGCACCCGCATTGGCCGGCGCGGGGCAGAAATCATCCTCCGTGGTTCAAGCGACGGCTGCCAAGCCTTGGTGGCCGCGTTCCGTTTGTGGAACGACCGATGCACGGTCGCCGTGGTCCGCTCGGGTGATGCCGACCATGACGCCGATGCTGGATTGACCCCTCAGCAAATTGAGGCGGCTCGGCTGGCCTGGTCCATGGGCTACTTCGACGTGCCCAGAGGTTGCGCATTGAGCGACATCGCCAAGGCCGCTGGCGTGTCCAACGCCACCATCAGCGGCCACCTAAGGGAAGTTGACCGGATTGCGCACAGGCGATTGCTGGATTGGATCGGAGAATGACGGTCGGCGACAGGCCCAAAGACGGGAAAAAGGCGTGATGGCATGAAGGAGGTTCGGCTGCGCTACCCTGCCCACGCCATCGCGAACTCAGAGTTCAAAGACCAAATTTCGATTTGTCAAGAGGCCGTGCTGATGGCCAGCGTGAGCCGGCATTACGAGAAGGACACCATCGTCTACGTGCTTCAACTCACGCTCGCCGAAGGGATGACGGTCGAAGACATCGACCGCGTGCCGTGGTTCAGGCTCATCGAAGTGATTGGCGAAGAGATCGTCGGCGGTCGCGTGCTGGTCACGGCCCTCGTCGAAAATTCACATGGACTGTTGAAACTCGGGCGTGACATCTGGAACGCCGTGGTGGCTCCCGGTTCCTCCATTGGCGTTTCTGGTGCGAACATCATCGTGCGTGGAACGCCCGCTGGGTGCAGTGCGATGGTCAAAGGATTCCAGTCGTGGAACCCGAACGGCACGGTTTCTGTGGTCCGCCTCACCGAACAGGAAGGCAGCGATCTCGCTGGACTGACCGAACATCAGATGCATGCTTTCTCGATGGCGTGGAGGTTGGGCTACTACGATCGCCCAAGAAAATGCACCCTGGCCGACGTCGCCACCGAAATTGGAGTCTCAAGAGCGACCATCAGCGGCCACTTGGGCGCCGTCGAGAACACCGCACATCGGCGGCTTGCGGCACGGCTTGGTCTGCGTGATGATGGGACCCTTTGAAGCACAAGGCGCAGTAGGCGGGCCATGGCGGTGTGGCGCGAGCATGCGAGGGACGACCCGAAACCCTCTCGCGAGGACCATGTGGGCCGTTTTGAGGTCAAGGCACGCGACGGAAGAGCACGCGTGGGGGCGTTGTCTACGGCGCATGGGGTGGTCACCACCCCGACGCTGCTGCCGGTCATCAATCCGAACCTCCGAACCATCGAACCACGTGAGATGTGGGACACCTACGGCATCGAGATGCTCATCACCAACAGTTACATCATCTGGAAGCACGAGAAGTTGCGCCAGCATGCGCTTGATTACGGTGTGCATGACTTGCTCGATTACCCCGGGGCCATCATGACCGATTCGGGCACCTTTCAGGCCTACGTGTACGGGGACGTTGAAGTCGGCGTGGAAGAAATCGTCACCTTCCAACGCGACATCGGCGTCGACGTCGCAACCATGCTCGACGTGTTCACCCGCCCAGACATGACCCGGGACGAGGTGCACGAGGCGGTGCAGGAGACCACACAGCGCGCGGAGGCCAGCCTTGCGGCCGCCGGCTCCACCATGCTCAACGGTCCCATCCAAGGGGGGCTGCATGCCGATTTGCGCCGCATGAGCGCCCGCGGCATGGGCGCTCACGGATTCAGCGTTCACCCCATCGGCGGCATCGTGCCGGTGATGGAGCAGCAGCGTTACGCGGATTTGGCGCGCATCATGCTCGCCTCCATGCCTGAGCTTCCTCCGGAGCGCCCGGTGCACATGTTTGGCTGCGGGCACCCGATGCTCTTCCCCATGCTCATTGCGCTGGGCGCGGATCTCTTCGATTCAGCCGCCTACGCCTTGTTTGCCAGGGACGACCGCATGCTGACGCCGACCGGTACCGTGCACCTTGAGGACCTCCGGGAATGGCCCGTGCTGATGCCGTGCGTGGCTTCGTTGACGCCGGAAGACGTGCGGAGGATGGACGATGACGAGCGCATGGTGCTTCTCTCGCGGTTCAACCTCGAGGTGACCTTGGCCGAACTTGCTGCGTGCCGCCAAGCCGTTCATGACGGACGCATCTGGGAACGTGCCGAACGCCGCAGTCATGCACATCCAGCGCTGCGTGAGGCCTTCCTTTGGTTGACCACTTCTCCGGCACGTGGAACCGCTCCGATCCCCGCGGCCGAGCACCTCCTGATGAACGACCGAGCAGCGGCCAGCGACACGTCGCCTGCGCGTGGCCAGTGGGAATCGGCGTGGGATTGGGTCGTTGAAGCACAGAACACGCCGGGACAAGGTGCCCTTCGCTGGGCCGGGGAGGACACCTTCGTCCGCCCAGCAGTTGTCGCGTCACGTCGCCGCCTTCATCGCGCCTGGAGTCCGGTTTCGGACGATGGTGCGGTCGTCATCCTTCACGGCGCACCGGGGCCATGGCGTGACCGCGCAGGCCCTCACGTGATGCGGGCCCGTGCCGCCAACCCCGCCCTCGAAGTGCTGGTGCTCAGCCCCATCGGCCTCGTGCCGTGGTCGTTCGAAGACCTGCAACCCTTCGCTCACGTCGAAGGGCCGGAATGGCTCTGGCGCCGACCGGTCGATCACGCTTGGGTGCGCCGTGAGCTGGCGCGTTTGAACCTCGAACATCGTCCCTTCGTCACGGTCGATCTCCGTGCCGACAGCGTGGGCGATGCCTTCGACGCAGCCTTGCGCGATGCGGGCCTTGAGGCGAGGGTGGCCCCTGATGCACATGGCCTCACAGAGGTCGAACTCGACCTGCTTCGCGCCCAAACCGTGGACAAGAGCATGCTTGAGTTGAACCTGGAGCGCTCGGTCGCCACGGCCTTCGTCGGTCAAGCCACCTTTGTCATGAGCAGCACGGGGCGCGTGCGGAACGTCAAGGACAGCCAAGGTCGGCACATCCTCTCGCCTCGCTTGGGCAACGGCGGTTTGTCCTTGACCGATGAAGGCGCGAAAATCTTGCATGCCCTCAACCTCGGTCACGAGGCAGCACCGGCGACCGTCACCGTGGTCGAGGATGCCGTGCCCTTTGTCGGCGCAGGTCGCAACGTCATGCATGGCTTCATCCTCGCCGCTTCAGAGCACCTGCGTCCGGGCGTCTCCTGCTTGGTGCTCGACCCTGAAGGTGCCCTTGTCGCCCATGGCGTGGCCCAATGCACTGCGGAGGAAGCCATGGCGATGCAGAAGGGCATCGCGGTGCGCGTCCGTGGTGGGCTGCAGCCCTCTTCTTGAGCCCATGTTGGGGTCGGGTTGAAAGGCCCTCCACGCCAACCGTAGCCCATGGTCGAAGCGCGTGCACCCATCGTGCACACGAAGGCGTTGACCAAAGCCTACGGAGAACACGTGGCGTTGAACGCCCTCGATCTGCAAATCGAGGCGGGCGCTACCGGACTGCTGGGCGCCAACGGTGCAGGCAAATCGACGCTGCTCAAGACCCTCCTCGGGCTGATCCAAGTGACCTCAGGAGAGGGCCACGTTCTGGGCCATGACATCCGAACCGAGGGGCCGAGCATCAGGCAACGCATCGGCTACATGCCGGAATACGAAGCACTGGACCCTCGCATGGACGGCATCCATCAGGTCCGATACGCCGGTGAATTGCTCGGGATGAATCCGGTGGTGGCCATGCAGCGGGCTCACCAGTGCCTCGAATACGTCGGACTCGGGGAACAGCGCTACCGCCGGATTGACGGGTACTCAACGGGCATGCGGCAGGCCACCAAACTTGCGTGCGCCATCGTCCACGATCCAGAGATGATCATCGCCGATGAACCGTCAAACGGTCTCGACGCTGCCGCACGTGATTTCATGCTCCAAACGCTAGACACGACGGTGCGGAACGGTCAGCGGAGCGTGCTGATGGCCTCGCACCTGATGGACGACGTCGAGCAGGTCTGCGAACGCATTGTTCTGTTGCACAAGGGACGCCTCGTTGCAGAGGGTAAGATTGAGGACCTGAAGGCCATTGACCGCGAGTACGAAGTGCACGTATGGGGCGCGGCCGACGCCATGGAGCGAGGCATGCTCGACCGAGGCTTGCGCGTCCGGCGGCAAGGACGGGTCATGCGCGTCGCAGACGACCGCGACGATGTGCCGCGTGAGGTGCTCGAGGTGGCCGCCTCCACTGGCGCTCAAGTGCGTCGTCTCCACACCTACGAGGCCTCCCTGGAAGACCTGTTCATCGCCATCATGGAACGGCTTGGCCACGACGTCAAGTCCAGCGAAGATTTGCTCGCCGGAGGGGGGACGGGATGAGCGAGGAGGCGACTGAGAATACGATGGTTGAGGCGGCAACCGAGGAGGTTCGCTTCGACGAAGCCTCGCCGGTCACCGGTGCATCGAGGATCGAAGCAGCGTACTCTGCGGACGACGTGGGACAGGCCAGCGTCGCGAAATCCGGGCCAAGCGGTCAGGTCTTCACCCAAACCTACCTGCCGTGGACGGGAACACTGAACCCCCGCTGGGCGCGCAATTACGCCGTTTACCGGCATCATATGCTCGGTTTGGTCAAGAGCGGTCACCGGCCTTGGCCCATCTTGGTACGCGTCTACCTTGTGTTGGTCCTCATCGGATCGATTGGGGACATTTTCCCGGTGCTGCTCGGCTCTTTGTTCGGCGATGGCTTGGGCCAAGTCTTCATGGTCAGCAGGGACAGTTTGTACGCGCACGTGCTCGGCTTCTTCCCGAGAAACGTCCTCTACTACCCCGTCGTCACGGCGCTGATCGTCGGCACCATGATCTCAGAGGACCGCTTGAACGGAACGTCTGCGCTGTACTTCAGCCGGCCCATCACGCGCTTGGATTACGTCGCCATGAAGTACCTCGCCGCGGCGACGGTCCTGTTCATCCTGTGCGTGTTCAGCCTGTTCGTCTACTACACCGTTGAGGTGCTGGCGATGGGCCGGGGTTGGGCGTGGATCGTTGACACCTTCCCCATCCTGCTTGGCGCCACAGCAGCCGGCATGTTGCTGGTCGTGACATACACGTCACTTGGTTTGGCGATGTCCAGTGTGTCCACAAACGGCTTCTTCCCCGCCATCGGTCTGCTCGCCTTGGTGCTGGGATCAAAATCCGTGGCCTTCCTTGTCGCCCTGATCTTTGAGCAAGACGTGCTCTACCTTTTCTCGCCGTACGATGCCTTGGCCAACGTCGGTCAAGCCTTGGTCGGAACCGAATCCAACTACGACATCCCGTGGACGTGGTCGCTGGTCTCCGTCGTGGCGATGAACGTGCTCTCCCTGTACCTGCTGGCCAACCGCGTGGCGAGCATGGAGGTGACCCGGGAATGACGCCGGATCTCAGTCAGGTTGGGCCAGCCGCTGAACCGGTTTTGGAACCGGTTCCGGAGAAGGTTCCCGCGGTGGTCTTCGATCGCGTTGGGAAAACCTACGGTCGGATTCATGCGCTGAGTCAGATCAATTTGGCCATCTCTGGCGGCGTGACGGGTATCCTTGGGCTCAACGGCGCAGGGAAATCGACCCTGTTCAACCTCCTGATGGGCCGTTGCAAGCCGACCACCGGTCAGGTTCGCTTGTTCGGCATCGACCCGTGGCAAGACCCCACGCCCTACGGACGGGTTGGCTTCGTGCCCGAATCTGAGAAACTCCACGATTGGATGACCGCCTTCGATTTCGTGACCACCTTCGCAAGGCTGCACGGTTTCACGCGCGATGAAGCGAAAGTCGAAGCCGAACGGGTGCTCGATTTCGTGAACCTGAAGGACGTGATGCACACCCAAATCGGGCGCTATTCGAAGGGCATGCGGCAGCGGGTGAAAATTGCCCACGCCTTGGTCAATGACCCCGACCTCATCGTGCTCGACGAGCCCCTCACGGGATGTGACCCCCTCGCACGGACCACGATCATGAACGTGGTCAGGGAGCTTGGCCGAATGGGCCGCACGGTCTTGGTCAGCAGCCACATCTTGGGTGAGATTGAACGCATCACCGAACAGATTGTGCTGCTGCACCGCGGGCAAGTGCTTGCCCTTGGGAACGTGCACGGCATCCGTGAGCAACTGGATCGCATCCCACACCGCATCCACATCCACTGTGGGGAAGCGAAGCGCCTGGCGAAATCGATCATCGACATGGAAGACGTCCATGGCGTGATGATTCCGTCGTCAGGTGTGGTGGACGTCCTGACCCACGACCTCGGGGCTGTGCACCAGAACCTTCCTGCTCTCCTCATCGAGGGCGGATTCAAGGTGACCCGGATTGAGAATCCAGACGATGACCTCGAATCGGTCATCGGCCATCTTGTTGGCGGAGGTGGACGCTAATGTCCTCGTCGACCAAAGCGTGGAGCAGCCTTGACCGGAAGGCGACCGCCGTGGCGGAATTCACGCTGAGGCAATACCGCACTCGGCTTTCGACGTGGGTCGTGCTTGCCTCCTGCATGGTCGCGCTCAGCACCGTGTTGCTCTTCTACATCGATTTCATGAACGACCCGATTGAGTCGGTTGACAACGACGGTGACGGTCTGTTCGACGAGGACGGCCCTGACTTCCCCGCAGTCACCGACGCCACGTCCACCACGATGGGTGCGGACGACGACGGCGATTGTTTGGAGGCCGATCGTCCCAACGGTGCCAAGGACACCAACGGGAACGGGGTCATCTGTGACGGCATCTTACGCAAGGATTGGTTCGGTTCGACGACCATCTTGTGGGACAACGGCGTGGACGAGGATCCCGATGACGAGGCCTTCATTCAGGAAGCGACCCACCGTGCCTTCCTGCTCGGTTATGGCAAACTCGGCGTGGTGTTCCTGCTCGGCATTTTCCTTCCGTTGTTTTTGGCCACCGGGCTCATCCGTGGAGAAATGACNTCCGAAACGATGCATTTCCTGCTCGCGAAACCCATCGCCCGTGGTGAAGTGCTCCTGTACCGCATGCTCGGTTACCTCACTTTGGTNTGGCCGGCTAGCGCCATCGTGGTGCTCTTGTCGGCCCTCGTGACNGGATTGGCCGCACCAGGGGAGGGTTTCTTCCGCTTNGAGGACCTTGGNATTTGGCTGGCCATCCTCTTGGCCACGTGGCTTGCGCTTCTCGTCTACGGGATGTTGTTCATGTCGCTCGGCGTGATGTGGAAGTACGGNATTGTNCTTGCCATTCCATTNGCTGCATGGGAATTCGGCATGGCCTTCCTTTCCATGGGNCTGCCCTCGTCGCCGCTGCTCCGCGTCTCGGTCATCGGCTGGTGCCTCTCCATCATCGATGCGGCCACCGCGCTGTCGTGGTCCGATCAGGATGCCTTCATTGCCTACACCACGGACTACAGCATCTGGTCCAGCCAGATTGTTGCACCGGGCGAACCCTTGGCCTTCTTGGCGTCCAAAGCACCGTTTGACATCTCACCCACCGCCAACATGGCCGTCGCCGTGCTCGTGCTTCTGTTCCAAGCCAGCGTCATTTGGGTGGTCGGTCAATCGTTGTTCAAAGGCAAGGAGATCGCCTGATGCAGCCTCAACACTTCCTCGGCGACCTCAGCGGGTTGTGGCGCTTGGATCAGCGGCCACCCATNCGCGGGTTGACGTGGGATTGGTGGTGGTGGCTCGTGATGCTCGAAGACGAGCAAGGCCGCCCAACCGGCAAACAACTGATGACGCTCTGGTCGACCAAAGACGCACCCCGCGTTGAGGTCAACGGACAAACGTGGCGTCCGGAGGGTCGGCCGGGCGTGGACGACCACGGCGGCATGTCGCTCGACGGGATGGTCTGCGCGTGGTGGTTTGACGGCCAAATGATGCACGACGCCGTCTTGGCGAAGCGCTGCAGCATGGTGGTGCTTCCCGGTGAGCATCCGTCGTGGCCCGGAGAAGCCACGCCCGGTCGCGGCGCGGGGGCCGTCGTGCCGCTGCTCGACGAGGATTACAGCATGGGCATGGACGACGACGGCTCAGGCTTCTGGTTGACCCTGAANCCGATGCCAGAAGGCGCGCCGTTCTCTTCGCTGGACCTGAGGCTNGAACCNGCCTCNGANCGGCTCTCTACGGCACGCGAAGCCACCGCCACCTACGCTGCAGGCCTCGGGTACGACATCCTTCGGCTCCATGGGACGAGAGCAGCCGGTCAGATCGATGGAGCAGAGGTTCGTGGCACGGCCTATTTCCAGAAGGTCAAGGTNCAGGCACCCTCTGTCCCGTGGTATTGGGGNGTCTTGCACCTCTCCGACGGCTCGTACATCGACTGGTTCCTCCCACACGTCTCCCCAACCCTGAGTTCGCTCGACGACCGAGCGTGGAAGTCCCGCGACCTTGGCCACGTGGCGCTGAGCGAGGGTGGTCTGCTGCACGATGAAACGCGCGGCCACACGGAGCGCTTTGCCCGCGTGGTGGTCGGGAAAGAGAACGAAGGTGATCTGCCCGTGTTNTCGATCCGTATGTGGAACGGACGTGTCNCCGTTGACCTCGAGGTCGCCGCTNTGGCTCGCGCGCATTGGACCTTCGANCAACCGACGCGAGCGGGCCTNCGNAGNCANCTNACCTACAACGAGTACCCACTGGAGGTCCGTCGACTGCGCCTTGAGGACGANCTNGGTGTNCGAACGGAAGCGGACTTCGAATGGATACGCGGCAACGCTGAGCACGCGTGGGGCTTGCTCCACTGATGGCGCGTCAGGGTGGGATGCAAGCCCCCAATGTTCAATCCCGTATCGTGGAAACGTTCATGTCGTTCTCAGCGAGAGAGAAGGTAGGTGTCCCAATGACCGAGGAAGCCAACGATGCGCCCGCAGCGCCTGCTGAGTCGCCAGCGCCCGCCGAAAACGAGGCGGCGACCAACGCCAGCCTGGAGAAGAAATTCCGCACCATCACCGGTGAAGAGATCCTTCGACACACCCGCCCNTCCTTCATGGCCTTCTTTGGGTATTATGTCCTTGCTGTGCTCATGCTGGGNGTGCACTGGCTCTTCTTCAACGACAACCTTGCNGGGCTCNTGACCAACGACGACTCCAGCGCTTTTTCCACCTTCTTGTTNGGACTGTTGGCCAACGATTTGACCTTCATGGGCGTCATGCTTTCGCTGACGTGGTTCAACCGGATGNTGAACGGCAGCACCTCNAACCGATGGTTGACGGTGTGGATGCTTCTCGCGAGCGTTGCTCCCCTGCTGGTGGTCTTGGACAACTGGCTCACAGGATTGCTCGGGGACAGTTACCCAAGCATCGGAAGNGGGGGCGGTTTGTTGCCCGAATACAACTACCTCATCGCNGGAGCTNTGTTCTCCGGTTCACTGATCCTGCTGACCGCGCTGTATCAGCGGTCTTTCCACTATGCCGTCACCAGCGATGCGGTCATTTTTGACCACCGCTTCCTCCTCGTTCGGGGGCACCGTCGCATCCTTTTCGAGAAGATCTCTGAGGTCTTGGTGGAACGTTCGATGCTCGGCACCNTGCTTGGATTTGCCACCATTTCCCTCATGACCGATTCAGGCATCGGTTTGGCGCAGGAGACGCGAGGCGTTGCTGCAGGTGGCCCTGCGCCCGAGGTGGCGCAGCCCAACGAGGACGACACCAGCGCAGAAAAGGCAGGAAAGAACGTGGTCCGGCGGTTGCTCGGCCTGATCACCTACCAGCGCACCGTCACCACGGTCAGTCCGGATCCCAAGCTCTGCTTCTACAACGTCCGTGGNTGGCNAGACACGAANCAGTTGCTGAACGAACTCCACAAGAAGCACAGCCAGTCCAGTCAACTGGACGAACTCAAGGCGGCGTTGACGCAGGAGTGAGCCGAGGCCTTGAAGAGCAGGCCCTGCCCCGTCGGGGTGGAGGCCCCCGCCATGTCCGACGACCTGCTTCGACCCGCCCTTGACACGTTTGCCCAAGGTGACCTTCAGGGCGCCGTTGACATGCTCGATGCGCTGCGCGGTGAACACCGCGGTGTTGCTGCGGTTCACCACACCTTCGCCGAGTTTGCCAACATGCTGAACATGGAGGCCCAGGAGGACGTCGTCCCCGGNGGGAAGATCATGATGGCGTACAAGAAGGCCATGGAACTCGACGAGGAAAACGACGAATACATCGCTGATTTTGCTGACTTCGCCCTCGAATGCAACCGCATTCCTGTCGCCGTGAAGGAGTTCAAGCGCTACGCAACCCGTCTCGAGATGGCCGACATTCCCTACGACGACCGCCTCTACAACGCCGCACGAAACCTCGTGGACCGCATCGAGGTCGTCGATCCTGAGCGGACCTCCGACATCAGCCAGCCATGGCTCAAGCAAGCTCTGCTCTGGTCCATCGGTGGCCTGGGCTTCAGCGCCGAGGACGTCACGTCCCTCCTTGAGGACGCCTGAGGTTGTTGAACGATGGGCGAACTCGTCCATCTGGCCTTGCGGGTGGGNTACCTCGGNGATGCCTTTCACGGCAGCCAGATNCAACCTGANGTGGTGACGGTCCAAGGTGAACTTCAGCGCGTTTTGCGTTCGCTCGGATGGTGGAGCGATGGGGAACACACCATGATCCTTGGCAGCCGCACCGATGCAGGCGTCAACGTGCGCCGCAACGGTGGTCTCCTCACGCTCGACCGCGAACTCTACGAAAAAATAGGGGACCGAAAATTGGTTCGAGCGATGGCCGATCGTTTGCCCGACCATCTNGCNGTGCTNGANGCCATCGAAGTGCCTGAAGGATGGAACCCANGGCTNGCNGANCACCGCGTCTACAGGTACCGCCTCGAGGGCATGGAGGGCTGGTGGGCCGACGACTTGGAGCGCTTTCAGCGCCACCTCGACCTCTTTGTCGGCACCCATGACGTTCGGAATTTTGCTCGCATGGAGGAGGGNAAAAATCCGATTCGAACGGTGGTGTCCGCCTCGCCATGGTCCGTTGGCGGCCGCATCGTCGGCTTCGAAATCGTCGGGCATTCGTTCCTCTGGAATCAGGTGCGCCGAATCGCGATGGCCGTGCACAGCATGGAACTCGGTCGCTTGAGCGAGGACGAGGTCCGNGATGCCCTCGAGCGGCCGGAGGTTCCGGTGGATTTCGGCGTGGCTCCGGCCGAGTGGCTCATCCTNTGGGACGTCGTCTGGGATGCCCTNCCTTCTGTTGAGAGCCCGGNNCGGGCGATGACGTGGCANCCTTCNCCAACGCGNGCCGAAGGCGCTGAACGNACCATGCGCCGCCGCTGGAGCGCNGCTGCATCGGCNGAAATCGAGGCTTTGCTGCACCACGAATGGTCGGCGCTTGGGCGCCTTCATTGGTCATGACGTGCTCAGGGTCAACGTCACGCGGTCTCCGTCCTNGAGCGACAGCAGCTCACGGAGGAATTCCTTGGAAATGATTTCNACCACGTCANTGTGGCGCGTCANATCAGGNATGAGCACNGCNCANGGNACGGTGGCTNCGCCGACCGTCATCGTCGCGAGGAANGCGCTGGCACCGCCAAAGGACACACCGTCCCTGAGGAAACCACGGATGCGGTGCAGNTCAAAGCCAGAGGTGTCCACGGCTTTGGCNGCNTCACGCACGTCGTCGTCCACGTCTAAGGTGTCGAGGCCTGCCAGTTGGCGAAGTGCGATGTAATTGATCAGGTCACCGCCTTCAACGGTCACGTTGAGGGTGCCCGGCCAAGCCGTCGCGCCTAGCAGGCCACGGAATTGGTCCTGGTAGTGCGGTTGGGCCATGAACACCTGCGCACGGCCAAGGCCGCTGCCCACCACGCCTGAGAGGTCCACGGTCTCGCGGGAAGCCTCCCCCTCTTCAAGCCGTGCATCGCTTCGTTCTGGCCGCTGCGGGATGCTCAAGAACCCGCGCGGACAGGGAGGGGCGGGATTGGCATGCCAGGTGACCTCTCGTGGATGCAAGCCAGATACGATGAACTCGCGGAGCGCTCCTTGCTCTGGGAGCCTCCGACCCTCGAAGGGCCCAGCGTTCCGCGTTGCCGGATGGACGG
>NZMM01000036.1 GCA_002694585.1 Methanobacteriota archaeon | reverse complement strand
CCGTAGGTGAGCACCTCCCCCATTGGACGTCCAGATGTGTGCAGACGGTCGAGCATGGCTGCCTTGACGCGTTCTTCCAGCCCAGCACCTCCGACGGTACCCACCCAAGTCGGCCCTTCAGCGAGGGCCAGTTTAGCCCCGGCTTTCCCGGGAACGGAGCCCGAGGTGGTGACCACGGAAGCGAGCACAACGCGTTGACCGGCATCGCATGTGGCGAGCGCCCAACGCAACACGTCGAGGCCCATGCCCTGNCGTGGCGGCTGCACGTCAAGGGTTTTCTCCACGGTCCAGCCACGCGGCCAACGCCGGCATCACCGCCACGTCATCGGGCCGGTCGAGNTTAACNTGGAGGAAAGGCGCGTCCACCTCGACCTTCCTCCGCTCANCCAATGCCTGGCGAAGTGGAGCGTCGACGTCCAGAGCAGCCAGCCGTGACAGCGCCTGGCCCCGCACCAACAAGGGGTGGCCTGCTCGGCCGTCGTGGACGGGGACCACGGCTTCGCCGGGCGTGGCCAACAGCCNCTCNAGCACCGCTTGATCCCAACCTGGCCGGTCCACGGGGCACACGAGGACGTCGGTAAGTGGGGAGGTGAGGTTGGCCAAGCCNAGGTGGANGCTTCCTGTCCGCCCATCGTCTGGNCGTGGGTTGATGACAACACGGCAAGGCAGGTCAGCCGTGGCTCCCGCAAGGTCTGGATGAACCACGACCACCGTCTCGATGCCAGACCCAATCAAGCGTTCAACGGCCACGCTCAGCACCGTGCCACCGAGGAGGGGCAACAGCGCCTTTGGTTGACCGAGCCGACGGCTGGCTCCACCGGCCAAGACCACAGCGTGGACCATGGTCCGATGACGGGCATCTGGAACATGGGNCTTGTGCTTCAAAAGAGGTGGCGAGAAGGTGACGTNGTATGCCTTCTGTCATCGTGACCAAGCGCGATTTATGGCCNCCGAACATGGTCAAGTCCATGCANTTGCTCGACGCTGTCCTGAGGGAACAAGACCGTGCGACGGTCATGGACCCGCGTGGCGGCATCGTCCCCACCTGTCCTCGTCTCATCGCCGTCGTTCTGCTCAAGGGAGACTCTGGGCGTCACTACCGCTTGAGCATCAGGGACATGGACGACACCGGTCTTCACTGCAGCTTCACCGTTGAAGGAGCACGCTGGAGAACGGACCTGATGNCGCCGTACAAGACCGGGGCCGCNGTNGCCTCGCTTTGCCTTCAGTCCACNCAACACGACCTGCCGGCAGGAGACCGTGCGGTCACCTTGGTCCTCTCCCTGNTGCGCGACCGTCAGACGGCCATGCGCATCCCGCTGCTCGGCCAGTTCATTGCGGCAGACCGTGCCTTGCTGAAGGACATTGGCATGTTCACCGANGAGGGGCCAATGCCTGATTTCGACGAACCCGACGAGTTTGANTTCCCNCCGATGGACATNGAACCNGAGGAATTTGAGTTCCCACCTGATGAGGAGGAGCCTGANGACCCACACGAATGGACCATGCTCGACGAGTTGTACCATGCACCACGAGCGCAACCGCCCGCGGAAGCACCCACTCAAGCACCCGAACAAGNAGCTCCGCCCACGCAGGAGCAGATTTTGCTTCGTGCTGCGGACGAGGCAGCGGAAGTGGGCCTCGAACACATCGCTGAGGCCTTGCGGGCCTTGGNGTGAGGCTCAGCCACGCGTGATTTCACGACCGATGATCATGCGTTGGACTTGGCTGCTGCCCTCGTAAATCTGCATGACCTTGGCCGCTCGCATCAGCCGTGCGACCGGGTATTCCTCCGAGTACCCGTACCCGCCGTACACTTGGACGGCGTCCGTGGCGACTTCCATGGCGCTGTCGGAGGCGAACNGCTTCGCATGGGCCGCGGATTCCGTGTTCCGNACGCCAGCATCGCTCTCNGCNGCNGANNGCCACGTCANGAGCCGAGANGCCTCNATCTTGGTCTTCATGTCGGCCAGCATGAACTGGATGGCTTGGTGCTGGTGAAGCGGTTTTCCGAAGCTCTGCCGTTCTCCTGCATAGGNCAAGGCGTGCTCGTAGGCGGCACGGGCAAGTCCCGTTGCGTGAGCGGCGATGTTGGGCCGCGAGAGGTCGAAGGCTTGCATCGCGTTCATCCAACCGCCTGATTCGGACTCACCGATGAGGTGGTTCGCGGGGACCCGCACGTTCTCGAAGGTGATGGAGCGCGTGTCGCTGCAGCGTTGCCCCATGTTGGTTTCCTTTTTTCCNAGACTCAAGCCCTCGCGGTNGGCCTCGACGATGAATCCCGACATGCCCCTGTAACCTGCATCAGGNTCNGTCTTGGCGAGCACGAAGAAAAAATCAGCATAACCCGCGCCGGTNATCCACATCTTGGANCCATTGATGACGTACTCATCGCCGTCTCGTCGGGCCGTGGTGGTGATGGCGGCCACGTCGGAACCNGCTCCAGGCTCCGTGACCGCGTAGGACGCCAGTGCNCCTTCCTCTGCGATTTTGCGCAGCCACACCTGCTTCTGGGCTTCTGTGGCACCGGTGATGATGGGTGCGGTCGCAAGCGCGGTGGCGTAGGCTGCGGTGGCNAAGCCAGGGTCGCCCCACGCCAGTTCTTCATTGACGAGGACTTCTTCCATGCAGCCNAGNCCNGGGCCCCCGTAGGCTTCCGGAATGTGGAGGTTGAGCAGACCCATCTCGTGCGCGGCTCGGATGGCGTCAATCGGGTACACCTCGTCGGCGTCCCAATGCTCCGCGTGGGGGCGAACCTCATCCACGGCGAANTCGTGAGCCAAATCACGCAGCATCTCCTGCATTTCGTCGAGTTGGAAGTCGACCATGCCACGGGGACAAGGCGGCCGGCCTTAATGCTCGTCAATGCTCACGTGGCCAAGATGAGGCCGTTGCGTTGCAAAGCGAGCAGTACAAGGAAGATCAGGTACAGAGAAATCAGCATGGCGCCTTCCCTCCGTCGGAACCGGTAATTGGTGCGCATGAAGAGCAACGCGACGCCGATGGAAAGGATGGTTGCGGGAATAATCAAGCCAGACGTGATGGTCCAACCTGCAGCGGAAACCTCCAGCGGGTGCACCAACGCAGCGAGCCCAATGGACAGGGTCGGGTCGGTGATGTTCGAACCGACCAAGGTNCCGATGGCCACGCCTTCGCTCTTCTTGACCGACAGGAGCGCGATGGTCAACTCCGGCAACGAGGTCCCGATGCCTGAGATGGTGGTGCCNATCACGGCCTCAGAAACGTTCAGCTTCTGCGCCACCTGAACCGCCAACTCCACCAAGTGATGGGCGGCGAACAACGCGAAGGAAAGCCCGAGGATGACCATCACAACCGAGGCTCCAGTGCTCCAGAGCGACATGGNCTCGCCGGCNNGAGGCTCAAGGCCTTGCTCGCGGGCGTCTTCTTGGATCTCCTTCCGGTGTCGCACCAGCCAGACCACATACCAGACGTAGGCCAGCACAAGGAAGCCGCCTTCCACGCGGNTGAGCGTGGTGCCCGTCCAAATCAGCACCCCAAGGAGGATGTTTGCGCTCAGCATCAGCATCCCGTCACGTCGAAGCCACGTTGGCCCGACGCGAATGGGTCGGCTGAGCGCAACGATGCCCAGAATGAGCGTGATCTGCACCAGCACGGACCCGAAAATGGAGCCNACGGCGAGGTCGGCGACGTCACCGCTCGAGGTCGGGATGTCGTAGGCGGCGGAGGCCGTGACCAAAATTTCCGGGAGNGACGTCCCGATGGAAACCACCGTNAGCCCAATGACGACCTCGGCNACACCTGCACGCTTGGCAAGGCTTCGNGCGCCGGCGATNAAAAAGTCCGCTGAGGACACGAGAAGGCCAATCGCCAAGAGGAGCAGCAGCGCGATGGTGGTGAGCGCATTCTTGTCCAAAATGCCCTCAAGAACGGAAAGCCCGACAAACAACGAGGCCGTGATGAGNAAAGCGTTGTAGGACAGCAACTTTGGCAGCCCTTGCACCTGCGTGGGCTCCGCCATGACCCTTCGGGAGACTCACCCCTTCATCATCCTTCAGGAAAGGCTCAGCCTAATCCTGCGAGACCGCACGCAGGACGGCCTCGACATGTGCCACGTCCGGAATCGTGTGGTTCTCGAGGGGTGGGGAGAACGGCACCGGGGTGTCCAACGCGCCAATGACAACCGGTGCGGCTTCGAGGGCATAGAAGGCCGATTCCATGATNCGGCTCTGAATGGTGTGGCCCAAACCACCGGACCACTGGGCTTCGTGGAGCACCACCAGGCGACCGGTACGGAGGACCGAGTCCACGCACGGTTGCGCATCGAAGGGCATCAGGGTGCCGACGTCGATGACCTCGACCTCGATGCCCTCCTGCGCCATCGTGGAAGCGGCGTGCAAGGCGAGATGAACCATCGCACCCCACGTGACCAACGTGACGTCACGCCCGCCCCGGATCACGGTGCTCTTGCCGATAAGGTGCCGTTCGCCGGAGGCGACCGCGGCGTTGACCGCATCGGTCTCGACGTGCTGGTTGATCGACATCCCCCAGCCNGTTTTNCCGCCGCGCAGGCCGTACAAGCCAATGTGTTCGAGGATGAGCACAGGGTCGGGAAGCGCGGAGGCTTCGACGATCATGTCGTAGGCCTGCTGCGGGGTGCTCGGNGCCAGGACCACAAGCCCCGGATCGTTCGCATACCACGACTCGATCATGTTGGCGTGGTACGGGCCGCTTCGGGTTCGGGCACCAAGCGGAACACGCACCGTCATCGGACAATCGGCGCCCCATCGCCAGCGCAGCATGGCTGCGTTGTTGACCAGCGCGTTGTGCGCCAGCGCCGCAAAGCCTCCGAACTGGATTTCAGCCATNGGCCGCATGCCCGANAAGGCGGCTCCAACGGCGGTGTGAATGATGACCGCCTCGCANAGGGGCATGTCCACGAGCAACGCCTGATGCCCAGCGTTCCGAAGNCCCATGTTGAGACCAAAGGCGCCNGCGACCTCCATGTCTTCACCGATGAAGACCGTGTTGCTGCCCTCTCGATCGGCCACGTCGGCCATGGCTTGCTGAATCGCTCGAGCGTAGGTCCAGCCACCTTGTTCAGCATAGGACCAGCCCAGCTTCCCGACGTCCAGCGGGCTGGACGGGGGCGCCTGCATCAGGTCAGCACCATTGAGCCGATCGAGGTGACTGGCGTGCGTCCCTGCATCGTGGAGGCTCGTCACGCCTTCCGTAACGGTNGCAGGCTCAGGCCAAGGCATGGCATCGAGCGCCTNGAGGGCCTGCTCAACGGCGGAGGCTTCCTCNACCTCCATGGCGTGAAGGTCGTCTTCATCGACGCCGAGTTCAAGCAGCAGCGCACGGTGCGTCGGAACAGGGTCCTTGGNTTCCCAATAGTCCAACAAGGCCTCGTCGACGTAGCCNTGCGTCGCTCCGGACGGGGCGCCAAGGTACAAGTCGTCGTGNTGGTGGGCGTGCCCACAACCGCGCATGGTCTCGACGTGGATGAGCGTCGGCCCACCGCCTTCGAGGCCAAACTCCCTCGCGACGGCCACGCTGGCGTGGATGGCCGCTGGGTCTGATCCGTCGATCGTCCAACCCGGGAAGCCCATCGCTACAGCCTTGTCCGCCCAGAGTTCGACGCCGGATTGGTGCGCAGGCGGCGTGTCGAGGGCAATCTGGTTGTTTTGAAGAATGTAGGTGATCGGTAGGCCGCGCGCACCTGCGAGGTTCATGGCTTCCCAAAATTCACCGGAGGAAGACGCACCCTCGCCGATGCAGGCCACGTGGAAGCGGTCCAAATCTTGACGGACGGCGGCAAAAGCCAGCCCCGTCATGGTGCAGGCCGCGATGGGCAGCGGTGCGGTGGGAGGAAGCACACCCACGTGCCATGCCCCAATGTGCAGGTCGCGTCCGCCGGCCTGGTCGTGACCGCCGTTCATGACCGAACCTGCCTTGCCCAAATTGGCAGCCATGACACTGAGGGGCGTATCACCCATCGCGAGCGCGAGGCCAACGTCACGGATCATCGGTGCCACAAGATCGCCGTCGTAACCGGCNCCTGGGCGAGCGNCCAGNGGAGCATCCTGNTGCCGAAGGAGGGGCGTGGCGGCGGCGACGATGNCTTCCTGCCACGTCGAACGGAAGCCTTTGCCTCCGAAGCGTGTACCGTCCGGCGCTTCACGGCGTTCAGTGAACAGCACCTTCAGGGTTTCATCGAGGGCTCGGGTTCGTGTCATGAGACGCTGCCANTCCAAGCGATGATCCAAGGTCGCCGCCACATAATGCGCCAATCGACGCAAGGTCAGGCGCAGGTCGATGAGCACCCGCGTCAGACGGCGACCAAGGTGAAGGTCGGCGTTTCGACGAGGGATGATTTCCTCCGCAGCATCAACGCCGTCGAGATGTCCGGCCTGCTCGGCCGCGCGAAGGGCAAAGGCGTCNATGAAGGCTTCACTGAACGCGTGCCANGATGCACCGTCGAAGACCTCAGCACCGTCGACTGATGCATCCCAAGCCTCAACGGCAACAGGAATCAGGCCCTGATGACGCTCGGCCATGAAGCGCAAGAGCTCTGCGCGNGCGGCATCGGCGAGCAGCGGTGTGGCGAAGTCAAGTGGTCCGNTTGGCTTCCATCCGCTGCCGTGAATGCGGGGAAGGTCGCCTTGGGCCATGCGCTCACCGACTCGGCCACGAAGCGNGGGGCTTCAAACCTCNCTGTGGACTAGGCGTCCTCGTTCGTAGGCCAGACCTTGAGCACTTCTTCGGCAAAACCTGTGGCGTCCTCCAACCGCGTCATGAGGGTCAAGTCAGAGACGGCACCGGGACGACCAAGATCCCAAAGCAGATCCCGGATTTCTTCCACACACAACCGTACGTACGCCAACGTCTCGTCGTCCACATGTTGCGCGCCTTCCAACGGGGCATCGGTGACCCTTGGCGGCGCCTCGTCAAGGACCTCGCCCATCGAACGCTCGACGTCCATGGCGATTTGATCCGCTTGCCGCTGAAGCGCGTCCTGCATGCCACCGCTGTCCAGCATGGCCCCAGCACGCCCCTCGTTTGATGGCGCCTCNCCAGAGCCCAAAGTGGCCGATTTGGTCAAGTCGTCAATCGAAGGGCCGGCGGGCGCCTGAGCAGGCTCGGCTTGGGCTTCNGGATCTGCTCCATCCTCGTTGGCTTCTACCAACCGCGCCATGGTCTTGCGGACCAATTCGACCAAGCCTTCTGGGTCCTCGTCGAGGCCNACGNCGTCCGGCATCACCTCACGCAACAAATCTGCATTCAAGCGGTCAGAACCAAGCAGGCCACGGAGCACGGGCATCGCCCATGAGCCGTCGTCCATCGCCGGCAGTGGAGCGGCAAATCCGGTGGCGAATCCACCCCCACCCATGCCTTGCATGGGAACGTTCGCAGGCGGCGCCACCGTGCGCTTCTGAGCATGCGCGTGCACCTGGGCGAGGAGGCGGGCCATGTCGATGGGTTTGCCAAGCACTTCAGCGACGCCAGCACGTGCGGCGCTGACCATGGCCTCCTGGGAGGTGTCACGCGAAAGGAGCACGATGCGGGTGCGGGTGCCGACCGCAGGGTTCGACGAAATCGACTGAGCCGCATCGTGAGGATCCCCGTCTGGCCATGCCTCCTCGAGCAGCAGCACTTCAGGCACCGTCGCAACCGTTGTTCCGACGGCTTGCCGCAAGGTGCTCGCCCTCGTGACCTGGAAACCCTCACGCTCGAGGGTGTTGGCGAGAAGGGAACGGCGGCCCTCGTTGCCGTCCGCGACGATGACGTGCGCCATGGTCTTCCCCGGAGGGTGAGCGCACGGTGACGGACTTCAACCTCTTCCTTCGCGAGATGCGAAGGACGGCCATCCAGANCCGCTCATCCAACGCGGATGTCCTCGGGCGCCTGGGCATGCCATCCAAGGATGCCGTCTTCGAGGTTATAGAGCCGTGCGCCGTCGACGCCCGCTTCCATGAGCAACATTGCGGCCATCATGGAGCGCATGCCCGACTTGCAGTGGATGAGGATGTCACCTTCAGCAGGGAGTTCAGCCATGGCTTCGACGACGTGCGGATGAGGCACGAGGAGGCCGCAGCTGTGAGCGGCCATGCTGGCGTGCTCTTGAGGGGAGCGAACGTCGAGGACGAAGGGAGCCCAACCGTTCGCCCGCTTTTGGAGGAACTCCGAGGAGGTGATCTGGTGGAACATCATGCCGGCCGGTGCCGCATCCGTCTCATCAAGGTGGCGCCCCGCACGGCATGCGGGATCGGCCTCCCAGATTCTGCTGGCGCCTGAAAGATCCGTGGGTGAGGCACGGCCCTCGAGGCGTTGGAAGGCAAGGTGTCGGACGTCNAGGGCTTGGACNTCGACCAAGGTCAGGCGGCCTTTCGCATCCACGCCACGGCCCAACAGAACCTCGACGGCAAGGGCGGCTTGCATCGTCCCGAGCACGCCGGGCACAGCACCCAGCACGCCAACTTCGTCGCAGGCCTGAACCGTGCCGGGAGGTGGCGCGTCGGGATGGAGGTCCCTGTACGAGGCCCCTGTGGCCGGTTCAAAAAGCGCCAAGCGACCTTCGAAACGATGCACGGAGGCGTGAATCCATGGCGTATCGAGCAGCGCACACGCATCGTCGATGAGGTAGCGTGCAGGGATCAAATCGGTGCCGTCAATGACGAGGTCATGGCCTTTGAGCAAGGCCAAGGCGTTGCTCGGNTTCAAGCGCGTGACGTGGACATGAACGTCGAGATCGGGGTCAAGGTCAAGCACGCGTTGCGCGGCCACTTCGGCCTTGTTGCGTCCAACGTCTTCTGTGCGATAGATGACTTGCCGCTGAAGGTTTGAGAGGCTCACCACGTCATCGTCAATGACGGTCAGGCGACCAACGCCAGCTGCGGCGAGGTAAAGCAACACNGGGCAGCCAAGTCCCCCGGCACCGACGACGGCGACNGCNGCAGCNCNCAGCCTTGCTTGTCCNTCANCACCGATCTCTTCCATGCGCAGGTGCCGCGCATGGCGAACGGCGTCCACGCCGCGCGATGGCCGCTCGGCGTGTTCAGTCATGCTGNGCCTCAAGCCANCGCTCTGCATCAATGGCGGCCTGACATCCCATGCCGGCNGCGGTGATGGCTTGTCGGTAGCGGGTGTCAACCACGTCACCGGCGGCAAACACGCCAGGGACGCTGGTCATGGTGTGCTCTTTGTGAAGGACGTAGCCCTCGTCATCGGTCTCGATTTGTCCACCGAGGAAGGCGGTGATGGGTTTGTGACCGATGGCGATGAAGGCGCCCGTGCAGGCGATTTCCTCTTCTGTACCGTCACGTGGGTCCACGAGAACAGCGCCGCTGAGACCTTTCTCGTCAGACAACCAACGCTCAACTTGCCTGAAGGTCTTGATCTCGATCTTGGGATGAGCAGCGGCTCGGTCGTACATCACCTGTGAAGCACGGAACACGTCACGTCGATGGACCAAGGTCACCTTGGAGGCAAAGCGTGTCANGAACGTGGCTTCCTCCATCGCAGAGTCACCACCGCCGACCACGATGACCTCTTCTTCGCGGAAGAAGGCGCCATCGCAGGTNGCGCAGGTGCTGATGCCGCGTCCTTTCTGCGCGTCTTCGCCTTCCGCTCCGAGCCAAATCGACTCGGCGCCGGTGCAGACGATGACGGCGTTGGCACGATGGGTTTCTCCTTCGACCGTGACGGCAAAGGGACGGGTGCTCAAATCAACGGAATCGACGTTCTTGTCGTGCACTTCNAGACCAAAACGTTCGGCTTGCTCCCGGAGTTCCATCATCATCTCGGGACCACCGATGCCCTTCGGATAGCCNGGAAAGTTCTCGATGTCGGAGGTCAGCATCAGCTGACCACCGGACATGTACCCGGCGAACATCANGGGCTCCAGCATGGCACGAGCGGCATACAAGCCNGCCGTGTATCCGGCGGGGCCGGAGCCGATGATGATGATCTCTCGTACGCCTTCTGACTCGACCATGCGTCAAGCAAGGGAAACCTGTCCTTCAAGGTTCGCGCCGCACATCACGGTCGAACGTTCAGCATGTGAACGACAGCTTNGATGGCTGCTCGTGCATGAGGAACAAGNCGAGGCTCGATGTGCTCNGGATCGGCACCGGGTCCNATGATGCCCAAACCNATCGGNCNNTTGTACTCCANCTGAAGGTCAATCAAAGCCGCCATGACCGCGTCACCCATCGCTTGACCGTGCAGGGTTTGNCCGCGTTCGATGATGCCCAACGTCACGACGCCCACGCATCCCGCGTCCAGCAAGCGCTTGGTGGCCAACGGGACTTCGAACGCGCCCGGCACCCACACGGGTTCCATCAATTCGCCCCATGAGCCGAGCAAGGCCTGGTCCTCAATGGTCGACTTGACCGTGTCTAGCATCCTGTTGACCTCGTCCTCGTGGAAGGACCCACACACCACGCCAATCTTGCTCATACCAATGCCTCCTGTGCCTTGATGCGTTCAACCGTTTCAACCGCAGCAACGGTGATGGGGTCGACCTCGAGGTTCACCCGGTCACCGATGGTGGCTTTCCCAAGCGTGGTCCTCGCGAGCGTTTCCGGGATGAGGTGCAGGTAAAATCCATCCTCCTCGCACCGGCCGACCGTCANNGAAATNCCAGAGATGGCGATGTACCCTTTTTCGAAAATATAGCGCATGGTGGCTTCTGACGCCTCGATGCGAAGGTCACAGGCCTCCCCCGTTCTGGTGATGTCCCCAATGCGGCCGGTGTCGAACACGTGCCCAGAGACAAGGTGCCCCCCGACTTCATCACCGAAGCGAAGCGCGCGTTCGACGTTGACCTCATCGCCTGCCTTACGATCACCAATGGTGCTCCGATCCATGGTCTCCGCGATGACGTCGAAAGCGACCTCGTCGCCGTGCACAGCGACCGCNGTGAGGCAGACGCCATCGATGGCCACNCTCGCGCCCAGTTCGAGATGCTCGGTGTTTGGCACCGCCACGACCAACCGCCACGAGCCGTCCATCGCCGCGAACGAGCGGACGGTCCCGCACCCTTCAACGAGACCAGTGAACATCAGGCNGTCCCCCGTTCAAGGATGCGTGCGATGATNTTGCGGGTCCCGTCAAGGTCGCCGGTCAGGCCAGCAACGCGGGTCACGTCGATGGTGTGGTGNCCGAGTTCGTCGAGGCGCTCACGNATCGAGCGTTCCGCGTGTTCTTGATCGTAGCCGAGCGCGATGATGTCGGGACGAACCTTGGGCAAGATGTCGAAGATGGGAACGTCNGGGGCGTTCCCGACAATGGCTTCGTCCACGGGCTTCAGTCCCGCCACGAGGCGCTGGCGAAAGGCCATCGGTGTGACCGGGTCGTGCTTTCGAGCCCGCACGGTGTCGTCGTGAGCGACCACCACGGTGAGGTGCTCGCCCAAGGCCTTGGCTTGTTCAAGGTAGTGAAGGTGGCCGGCATGGAGGAGGTCAAACACCCCAACCGCCATCACGCGCTTGCCGCTCACGTCCTTGCCTCCAGCCTCGGGCCCTTCACGCCTTCGCCGTTATGCCGAGATGAACCAACAGCTCAGCGCCGTGAACGAAGGGAATGCCGTGCTGAGCTGCCCAGGCCTCTGCATCGGCCACTTGAAGCGCAGCGTCGCCGTCTGGTTGCAGCATTTCCGCGCCGATCACGACGGGCACCGTTCCTGCTGCGCGTGCAAGACCGACGGCCAACTCGGTGTGGCCCTGCCGTCGCTCGAGGCCATACTCGGCTTCGCGACACACAGGAATGTGGCCTGGCGTCCTGAATTCCTTGCCAAGCGCGGCAATGGCCTGTGCCCGGTCTGTTCCTTCGCTCAGCACCTGTTTGGTCAATTCCGCGAACCGTCGCGTGGTGAGCGCACGATCGCGGTCCGTGATNCCGGTGAAGGTCTCGCGNTGGTTGATCGAGAGNGTGAACGCTGACCGGGCATCGTACTGCANATCGTTGGTCCGCAGGGCATGCAAGACGGGATGCTCCTCCANCAGNGCAGGCGCGGCGTGGAGGTCTTGCAGATAGGGCATCCCGAAGGCTTCGCCAACTTCGTGACCGATGGCGAGGAANAGCAAACCTCCGCANTCTTGCCGAAGACGGCGCATCGCTGCTGGGTCNGCAGANAGNGCNGGGAAAAGGAGGTCGGTTTCGCCCTCGCGGTTCTCGGCGTCGAAGACGCANACGGGTTCGCCTCNCGCGAAGGCGTCGAGGGCTGCCTGCAGACCCGTGGTCATGTTTGCAGGCTCGGCCTCCCCTTCAAGAAGGGTCGTATCNGGACACTTTCGCCGGATTTGGCAACGCTTTGACCGGAAAGGGTTCTTCATGGGGGACCATTTCNGCGGCGATGGGGGGGATGAGATGCCGGTGAAGTTCGGACCCGCGGGCGTCCCGCTTTCGTGCAAAGGACGCACCATCGTCGAAGGCATGGACGACATCATCGCCCTCGGCCTTGAGACCATGGAGGCGCAGACCGTCCGCATGATTCAGCCTCAACACTTCGACCAGTACTGGCAAGCGGGCGTGCTCGCGGAAAAGACCGGGTTTGAGATGAACATCCACGGGCCCTACTACAGCGAACTGCTCGGCGGCCGCGTTGAGCTCGGCCGCTCGCTGGCCAAGATTGAGGCCACGCTCCAAGCCGCCCGCACCATCAACGCCCGTCACGTCACGCTCCACACCGGCCACTACGGCGAAACCGGACGCGGCCGGGANACCAACGAAACCGTGGCCAACGTGTTCGCCAGCGTGGTCGATCGCCTCGAAGCCATCTGGCACGACGACGATGACGAGTTCCCCGTCTTCCCATGGATCAAGAACGGNACGCCGTCGAAGGTCGGCATCGAGACCTCCGGTCGCCAAGAGTTGTGGGGCAGCCTCGAAGAGGTGCTCGAAGTGGTCAACCACGTNGAGGGCACCATCCCTGTGNTGAACATGGCCCACATCCACGCCCGTGGNCACGGGAGCATGAGGACCTCNGAAGACTACGGCGAACTGTTTGACCAAGTGCGCGAGACCATCGGCACCAAGGAATTCTACTGCCACTTCTCTGGCGTNGACCACCGCGGNGGGAANGCACAATTCTACACGCANATCAAGAAGTCCGACCTCAACTTTGAGCCCCTNGCGGAATTCATCGTTGAAGATGGCGGCTGGCTTGACATCACCCTCATCTCTGACTCACCGTTGCTCGAACACGACGCGATGTACATGCTCCAGAGCATCGAGAAGTCCCGCCACAAGCAAATCGAGCGGAAGGCGCGTGAGGACCGTCGCCGAGCTCTGGCCCTCCAAACCGGAGCAAGCGTCGAGGACCTCAAAGCCCGCGAAGCGGAACAAGCCGCCTTGCGCACCGGCCAAAAGGCCCCCGAAGCAGCCGATGAGCCAACGCCAGAACCCGCGGCTAAGGCTGAAGCAACCCCAGAGCCCGAAGAAGCACCCAAGAAGGCGGCATCGAAGGCCAAGAAAACCACGAAGGCAAAGGCGGCAAAGAAAGACGAGAAGGCGGAAGACGACGTCTTTGACTTCGAAGAAGACGATGACGACCTGTTCTGAACAGGTCGAAACCGGACCTCTCGGCGCTCCTTGGCAGGGTTCCGCTTAAGACAGCAGCGGGCGCCGTTCATCCGGTCATCATGGCACACATCGCCGTCCTTGGGCTCGGAAATTGGGGGACGGCCATCGCTCGCTTGTGGCTCCAAGACGGTCACAGCGTGAACGGCTGGACGATCGAAGACGAGGTCTATGCTTCCATCATGACCGACGACGTCAACGAGAAGTACCTCCCGAACCGCTCGATCAAGGGCTTGGAAGTCACCATGCGCATCGAAGACGCCATCCATGACGCTGAAATTGTGGTTCTGGCCGTCCCTTCCGCCCATATCCTCGACGTGGTCGAGTCGCTTCTGCCTCATCTTCGCCCAGGTCACGTGCTGCTCGATTTGGCCAAGGGCCTCGCACCGGGGAAGCGCCTCATCTCAGAGGCCATCGAGGGCATGCTCGAAGCGAACAACATGAGCAACGCACTGGCGGTCTTGACCGGCCCTACCATCGCTCCGGAAGCGGCGGACGGCGTAATGACCACGGCCTTGGTCGCCAGTTCGGATCTGTCCATCGCCACGCGCCTGGCAAACACCCTCACCACGCCAACCTTCGTGCTTCATCCAGCCAGCGACCCGGTCGGCGCCGAACTTTGGGGCGCGTTCAAGAACGTCGTCGCGCTTGCTTGCGGGCTTGTGGACGGGCTCAAGCAGGTCGGGACCATTGGCGGTGACAACCTCAAGGCCGCCATTTTCTCGGCCGGATTCAAGGAGGGATGCCTCGTCCTCCCGCAACTTGGAGCACGGGCCGACGTCGCCTTTGGACCCGCAGGGTTGGGTGACCTCTACGTGACGGCGACCTCACCTCACGGGCGCAACCGGTCCATGGGTGAGAAATTGGGCAAGGGCCTGACCCTCGAGCAAGCCCTTGATGAAATGCACATGGTCGCGGAAGGCGTTCGGGCCGCACGGATGTTCAAACAACGTTCTGAAGACATGGGCATGGACCTGCCTTTCGTGGCCGCCCTCAACGACCTCCTCGACGGAACCATTTCGCCGGAGGAGTGTTGCCGTCGAATGGTCAACCTCTGAGGGCGAATCCCTCATGTGCCCCGGCCTCGTCCACATCACATGGCCGACCTGACGGACCTCGAAGAGCGCCTGCACGCATGGCTCGTGGAGAGCGATTTCGAAACGGTAGCGTGGAGCACCAAGAAAGCGGCCAAGGCCTTCAAGGTCGAGGAGGAAGACATTCTCGAAGCGGTGGCCAACCTGACGCGGAAGCTCCCACAACGCATCCAGGTGTCCTACGCGGACGGTGTCATGCACATCGCGGCCGAGTGATCATTCCTCGTCATCAAGCTGCGATAGCGCGGCGGCTGGCAGGAGTACCGACCACCACGACGGACGCTTCATTTCGCCGCCCACCAACGTTCAACTTCCTCCTCAGCCAACGGATCTGAGGCCAGCAAAGGGTGCCCCACCGGGCGAACCACGGTGAGCATCTCCAGGCTTCCAAAGCCTTCGGCCGGA
>NZMM01000035.1 GCA_002694585.1 Methanobacteriota archaeon | reverse complement strand
GGGCTGACCCACCGAAGCAAGTTGAGCGGGCTGCCGGCTTTGTCGTTCGTTCCGCTTCCTCGAGCCCCGCCAAAGGGTTGCTGACCGACCACGGCGCCCGTGGGCTTGTCGTTGATGTAGAAGTTCCCAGCGGAATACCGCAGCCCGGCCATCGCCGTTTCGACGTGGCGTCGATCTGTGGCGAAGATGGAGCCGGTCAAAGCATACTCGGAGGTGCTGTCCACCACACCGATCATGCGGTCAAAGTCCGCATCATCGTAGACGTGAATCGAAAGCACGGGGCCGAACAATTCGACCTGCATCGTTTCGTACATGGGATCGGAGCACACGATGGTGGTCGGCTGGATGAACCAACCCGTGCTGTCGTCCCACGTTCCGCCGGTGACGATCTCGCAGCCGTCGTCGTCCGCAGCACGCTGAATGGCGCCGGTGATGGAAGTGAAGGCCTTCTGGTCAATGACGGCGCCCATGTACACGCCGGCTTTGCTGACGTCGCCGACCACGATCCGGTTCACCTCTGCCACATAGCTGTCCTTGATGGCCGACCACACAGAGGCTGGCACGTACGCACGGGAAGCAGCGGAGCATTTCTGGCCTTGGAATTCAAAGGCGCCTCGGAGCAAGGCCACCACCAGGGCATCTTGGTTGCAATCGGGGTGAGCGAGGATGAAATCCTTCCCGCCGGTTTCTCCAACGATGCGGGGGTAGGAGCGGTAGGAGGCAATGCGCTCACCGACTTCGCGCCACAATTGGCGGAAGACGCCGGTGCTGCCGGTAAAGTGGATGCCGGCAAGGTCCGGAGAAGCGAGGCACGTGTCACCGACCACTGAAGCAGGACCCGGGAGGAAATTGATCACACCCGGCGGCAAACCGGCGTCCATCATGACCCGAAGGATACGGTAGTTGGACACGTAGGAATTCCTGCTGGGTTTCCACACGCAGGTGTTGCCCATCAAGGCCGGCGCTGAGGGGAGGTTGGCCGCGATGCTGGTGAAATTGAACGGCGTCACGGCGAAGACGAAGCCTTCGAGCGGCCGAACCTCGACCTGATTCCACATTGAGGAAGGAGACACAGGAGGTTGCTGATCCTCGTAGATGTCACGGGCGTACATGGCGTTGAACCGCCAGAAATCGATGAGCTCGCACGCCGAATCGATTTCCGCCTGATGCATCGTTTTGGATTGGTTCAGCATGGTGGCGGCGTTGATTTCCGCACGCCGTGGTCCCGCAAGCAGCTCGCCGGCCTTGAGAAAGACCGCAGCGCGTGCCGCCCAGGGCATGGTGGACCACGAGGCGTGGGCCGCCATCGCGGCATCGATGCCGCGCTGGACTTCGGCTTCGCCGGCCAGATGCACCCTGGCCAAGACGTGGGCGTGGTTGTGNGGCATCACCTGCTCAACGACGTTCCCGGTCCACACCNCNTCACCGTTGATGATGCATGGAATCTCGAGCACCTCAGCGCTTTGACGCGCCAATTCTGCTTCGAGTGCAACGCGCTCAGCGCTTCCGGGAGCGTAACCGAGCACCGGTTCNTTGACGGGGGCTGGAGGTCGGGGAATCGAGTTGGGCATGGCCCAAGGGCGGAACGGCCGTCCTTCAACCTCACGGGGACTGGACTCGGGTCAGACGACCTGGATGTGCACGCCGTCCATCGCCCATCTGCCGTCGGGGTGGCGGACCCTGAGCTCAAACCGATGAGACCCGCGAGGCAACCGCAACAGCAACTTCGNCTTGGTCCCGATTTCACGNCCGTCGGACGTGCTCCACGCGTAGGTCACGCCTTGCTCAGGTGCGCCCGCCACCTCGGCCTCAAGCAGCACTTCGGCCACGCCGTCTTCGTCAGCACGGACCTCTCTCTGCTCACCAAGGTCGACGGAGAACGAGGAAGATGCCGTTTGGGGGCCGTCCTGGGTCAGGGCTGCGAGGAGGTCCTCGTCCCCGTCGGTGGCGACTTTTNCCTCTGGCGCACGCTCCTCCAACGCATCGAGCAGCCCGGAAGGTGCATTCCAGTCGTGCACCGGTGCTTCTTCGACGGGAGGGGGAGCATCCACCATCCGAGGAATCTCGTCTTTTTCTTCCAGCGGCGGNGGCACCCACGCCGTCAATTCGCTCGGGTCAACGTCGACCACCGCTCCGTGTACATCGACGACAGCAAGCGGTTCAGGGCCGGTCCAGTCGTTGCCGTCGTCCCCCACCACCAGCAACTGCGAGCCGAAAAGCGACAGGTCGCTTGGCATGCCGGGGTGCTCNACGGTCCACTGAAGGCCCCCTGCGCTCAACCCATGCACGTTGAACCAGGCCGCGATGCAGACCTCACCGCCACGGTCAACCCAGTCACGAACACCGCTGCCCATGTGATGAAGTTCGGTTGCCGCCTCAGCCGTTAACCGAAGCACTGCACCGGATTGGTCGTGCGCGAGCACGCCGATTGAGGTTGAGAGAAGCCCGAGAACCACCTCGGTGTGCGCGTGCCGCCAGAGGAGATCCTGTGCGCCCCAGCGCTCGATTTCCACCACGTCCTCTTCCCCGGTCATGGCATAGCCCTCGCGGGCCACCAGGACGCCACCGCCCTCCACCAAGGCTCCCGCCGTGATGCGCTCACCGTGGCTTCCTCGCGTGGGGCGTGTCCACACCAAGCCGCTTCCGTNGAGAGCATGGACGCTCAAAGCGACGCTTTGAGTCACCAAAACGGATGCCTCGTTGGCNTCGTGAAGGGACTGGACGCCGTTCACCACGTCCTGCTGNACCTCTGGCGTCCAACGCTGCACGGTACCACGTTCATCGAGCACCACAAGGGCACCTTCGACGGGGATGGCCTTGACCACGCCCGTCCCGTCCACGTTCTCGACACGTGGAGAGAGNTCACCCAAGCGCGCGGTTGAGCCGTCGCTCGTCAGCACAACGTCNCCCATGATGCCCATCGGTNGTGGACCAANACCCAACACGATGTCAGGAGCGTCTGCACCATCGAAGCGCATCATGCGTCCATCGTTGAGCACCAAGTACCGCTGGTCGCCGTGTTCAAACACCGCGTGAGCGGTAGCAGGAAGCGGCCAGCCATGCACAGGTAGGGTGTTCATGCCTTCAGGCCTCACCGTTGTGGAGGCCCACGACTTCTGTGGAGGCGCGCGTGGACTTGGCACCGTCGTTCCGCCGAGCCCGCAAGGTTTCGAGGTAGGATGCATCGATGTCCTTGGTGACGTATTCGCCGTTGAAGCAGCTTGCGTCGAAGCGCTTTGGCGGAGCGGGGCCGATGGAGGTCACGTCAATCAGGTCCTCCAGGGTCTGATAGAACAGCCGATCGCTGCCGATGATGGCGTTGATCTCGTCGATGCTGCGACCGTTGGCGATGAATTCGTCCACGGCGGGCATGTCGATGCCGTACACGTTCGGATGCCGTACGGGCGGTGCAGCGGAAGCGAAGTACACCTTACGTGCACCGACATCGCGAGCCATCTCCACAATCTGCGCGGAGGTGGTCCCGCGCACGATGGAATCGTCGACCAGCAAGACCGCCTTGCCTTCGAACTCATGCGAAATGGCCGAGAGTTTCCTCCGCACAGATTTCTCGCGCAGCGCCTGGCCGGGCATGATGAAGGTGCGGCCCACATACCTGTTCTTGACGAAGCCTTCGCGGTACACCACGCCCAAGGTTGAGGCGAGTTGGAGGGCAGCAATGCGTCCGGAATCAGGGACAGGGATGACGGCGTCGATGTCATGGTCGGGCCACGATTCAAGGATGCGCTCGGCGAGACGTTGGCCTTGGTTGAGGCGGGCCTGATAGACCGAAATGCCGTCGATGACGGAGTCAGGCCGGGCGAAATAGACGTGCTCGAAAATGCACGGCGCGAAGGGCTTCGGCTCGGAACAGATTTCGCTGAAAAGATGCCCTGAGGCAGAGATGAAGACCGCCTCGCCCGGAGCGACATCGCGTTCCACCTGGAAGCCCAAGGCGGTGATGGCGACGGATTCGCTTGCAATTACCCATTCGCTNGCNCCTTCGACGTCGCGACGACCCAAAATCAAGGGGCNAATGCCATGGGGGTCGCGGAAAGCAAAGAGCCCNTACCCNGCGATCAGGCCCACACAGGCGTAGCCACCGCGCACGTCGGCGTTGATCTCACGAATGGCCGAGAACACCGTCGAAACGTCGAGGTGNGCAGCGTCGCTGATCTTCAGGTTGCGCGCTCTNCGATGGAGGGCGACNGCGAACATGTTCAGCAACAATTCGGAGTCGCTGGTGGTGTTCATGTGACGGAAGTGCTNGTCGCGCAGCAGCACTTCNAGTTCGTCAGCGTTGGTCAAATTCCCGTTGTGTGCAAGGCACAAACCGTANGGTGAGTTGACGTAGAAGGGCTGGGCCTCCGCGCTTGACGACGACCCAGCGGTCGGGTANCGGACGTGACCGATGCCAATGGATCCCAACAAGCGCGACATGCGCTCGGCATCGAAAACGTCGGCCACCTGTCCGTTGCTCTTGCGCAGGATGAATTGACCGTCGTGCTCNGTCAACATCCCCGCCGCGTCTTGACCACGGTGTTGCAGCACGGTCAAGCCGTCGTAGAGGATTTGATTGACGTGCACGCCGGGGCGTCCAACGATACCAAGGATGCCGCACATGACACGCCCTCATGCTGCCCAACGGGTGCCAACACTTGGCCTTGTCCCACGGAAGGCATCACGCTTTGGGACGGTGGGTCTTCTTGGACCAGGAGTATCCACGCATCTTGGAGGAAGCTCCGTACCCGCAGGAGGCGCAGACGCCCTTCTGCTTGTGGTANGCGTTGCGACCGCAGCGGCGGCATCGGATGTGCGTCGTCTTTTGACGACGGCCCATGGACGGGGTACCCTTCGACATGCGGTCACCTCAGGTGTTGGGCGACCCTCATCCCCTTTATGAANTCAACTCCGAGGCATCTCGGCCTCGTCAAGGGCGAANGTCCGCAATCCCACAGCAGCGATGAGCAGGCCGACAGGGAAGGCCAGGGCCAAGCCAAGTCCGACGGGTGCGAGATGAACGAGTTCCGTGAAAAAGCGCGCCAAGGGCGAACTTGCGTCACCGATGAGGTTGCCCGATTGAAGCAGCCAAAGGCCCAACACGAAGCCCATCACCAAGAGCACCGTCAGGCCCAGGACGGGCGCTGCAGGGCGATCACGGTTGTCGCCGTACGCCAGGAGCAAGAGGATCATGCCAAGCGAGGTCACAACAAATCCCACGAACACGTCGTTGGCCAAACCGACGCCAAGCGCATCGGCGTTGGGGGATGACCCCGAAGCGAGAAGCAGGACCAGAGCCGGCCCAAACAAGAAGGCCGAAGCAAGGGCCGCGAAGGCCATCGGCGTTCGAGCTTCAGGCATCTGCGTCACCCCCGTGGGTCACGCGACGTGCGATGATGGCGGCTGCACGCCCCAAATCTTCCTCGCTTGGGGGCGGCAGAGCGTCCGGTTCGGGCAGGTTCCTCTCGAAGAGCCAAATCACCAGCATGCAGAGCAAGAGGGCAAAGCCCGCGCCAAGGAAGAGGCCAGCCACCTCGGCAACCACGAGGGCCCCGATGCTGCCGTCNACGCCGCGAAGGGCGAGCAAGCACGACGCACCGATGGCGCCGGCCGACATCGGCCACGACCGTGATCGCCGTCGAGGCACGTAGAACCGATGGAGCACGAAGAGAACGGCAGAGATGCTGGCCGTTGCGGCCAACATGACCACAACAAATCGGCTCCACAGCGTGACGTCGTCAACAAATGNGGGAGTCCATGACACGATCAACCATGCAGANAGGGCCACGAGGAGNACGCCAGNGGGCCGGCCCCAAGCAGGGACGCGCCCGACGGGCACGTCACCGCTGAAGACCAGCAGCACCAGCCCAGACACAAGTGGGAGACCAACNATGGCAACGCCCCACAGCAACTCNACGGCTTGGGTGCTGGTTGAATCGGGCACGGTCAGGGGCGCCACGGCCACCAACAGNACGCTGAACGGNGTCAGCACCCTCCACATCGTGCCACCACGGCCGACGAGGTTGAAGCCACCGAACACCGCCAACAGCGCAGGAAGCCACAACAGCAACGCCGCNGCGAGCGCTGGCTCCATGAAAGACGACCTCGGGGTCGGGCTCAAGAACCCTCCCCGGAAATCGGGCCATACCGCCCCTCCTTGGCGCGTCTCGCGGTGCGTCATCGCTAAATACCCGACTCCGGTGGGCGAAACGCTCAGGTGATGCGCATGGTGAAGATGCCTCGTCAAGTTAAGCGTTACAGCCCNTCTGCGGGCAAGCACACCCTTCACACCGTGGAGCGCGTCAAGAAGAAGCGCGCTTCCGAACTCCGCTGGGGTCAGCGTCGTTTCCGCAAGGTCACGGCCGGTTACCGCGGTTTCCCCCGTCCNAAGCCAGACGGTCGCGAGAAGCCGACCAAGCGCGTCAACATCCTNTACCGCTGCACGGAAACGGGCAANGCCCACTACGCGCCGTGCAAGCGTGCCAAGAAGTTCGAACTCGTGGACCGGTGATCACCAATGGCTGGACAATTCCTCACCGTGACCTGCCGCGACTGCGGTACGGAGACCGTCATCTTCGACCGCTCCGTGAACACCATCTCCTGCGACGTCTGCGGGGCGACCCTCAGCCGCCCCTCCGGNGGGAAGGCGGACCTCGTGGGCTGCCGCGTCGTTGAGGCCAATGAGTGAGGGAGGACCCTCACATGGCCCGCATCACCGCNNCCGACGGCCCCCAAGAAGGCGACNTGGTCGTGGCGACGGTCACGACNGTCAAGCAAAACGGCTGCTACGTTTCGCTGGACGAGTTTGACGGCCGTGAGGGNTTCATCTTCATCGGTGAAATNGCCAGCGGTTGGGTGCGCAACATCCGCGCCTTTGTTCGCGAAGGGCAGCGCCTGATCTGCAAAATCACCGGCATGCGCCGCGACGGNACGTCCTACGAATTGTCGCTCAAGTCGGTGTCCGAGGAGCGACGACGCGACCGCCTTCAGCAGTGGAAGAACGAACAGCGCGCCACCCAGCTCTTCGGCGTGCTCGGNGAACAAGTGGGNTGGGATGAAGAACAAGCGNCNACGCTTCGCGAGGANCTGATCGCCTCGTTCGGNACCCTCTATGGGGCCTTTGAGGAGGCTGCCACCAGCGAGACTGCGATGGCCGACTCGGGCTTTGATGACCCATGGGTTCCAGCCTTCATCCAGTGCGCACTGGAGAACATCGTTCCACCTTTCGTTGAAATCCGTGGCGTNTTCACGCTCACCTGCGACGACGAGAACGGCATCGACCGCATCCAAGAAGCCCTGTTNGAAGCCGAAGCGNTGAGCAACGCCGAAGCAGAACTNGAGGTGGCNTGCTACTACGACGGNGCNCCGAAGTANCGCATCGAAGTNAAGGCTCCCGANTTCCGCACCGCNGAGGACCTGTGGGAGGAAGCCACGNCCTCCACCCTGNCCTCGATTGAAGCCAGCAACGGCACGGGCGAAGTGTGGAGGGAGTGANNTGGCNCGCCAATTGCTCCANCACTGCTTGGCNTGCAACGGTTGGACGCTGGCCGCGACGTGCTGNGACCAGCCGACNCGNGCNGCTGCACCGATCAAGTGGTCGCCTGAGGACGCCAAAGCGCCCTACAGGCGCCGATTGGAGAACGTCGAGGACCCGGCCTGGGTCGAATCTTTGCCCAAGCTCGGCGAGCGGAGCGAAGAGGAATGAAGCGCTGTTGCGCCCAGACCGAGACGCCAATCATTATGCCCCGTCGGGGCGATTTCAGGCGGTATGTCGTTGAGGGTCATCTGGCTTGACGAAGGCGGAGTCGAAGGCACACCGTGCTTCGTGGCTTTCCCCGGTGTCGGCGACATTGGAATCCTAACCGCTAAACTCCTCGAGCAACTCGTGCCGTCCAAGACCGTCGCTCTCGTGCTTGATCCGTCGCTTCCCCCTCTGGCTCAACTTGACGAGAACGGTGTGCTCCAGCCCCCTCACCACCGATTGGTGCGGCTCGAGACCGCCTCAGGTTCTGCTCACGTGCTCATCGGCGCAGGGCAATCCGGTCTCCCTCATTTGCAGCACGCCACAGCCTTGGGCTTGTTGGAAGCGATGAACGGTGCCAAAGAAGTCGTTGGACTCGCGGGCTTCCGAGCACCAGCAGAGGATAGGCGGACCTTCTGGGTGGCCACGTCCTCGGACGACGCCACATCTTTCGAAACGGGAGGGCGCACAGTAAGCCGAACAGAGCCACAGGCAGGCTGCATTGGAGCCCTCGCTTTGCTGGTCTCCCTGGCACCTCACCACGGCCTCTCCGGTTCACTCGCCGTGTCAACCACGGTCGGCGAGAGCAAGGACCCCAGCGCGGCTCAGCGTCTGGCCCAGATGTTGGACGAGACCTTCGCGCTCGGCCTCGGCGCCATGCCAAATGTGGACGAGCACCTACGTTCCTTGCTTGAAGCGCGTGCACCTCGCGTGGTGCAAGATCACATCTCTGAGTTGATGGAGCGGCCCGACGCTTTCTACGCATGAGATGTGTGAGGGGGGTTCGAATACCCCTCCGAACCATTCGAACCCCCATCACATGACAACGAGAAATGGCACGCCACGTCCCAAATGTTGTTCGATTGGCGCCGAGAGAGGGATTCGAACCCCCGAGTCTGACGACAGTGGATTTCGAATCCACCGCACTACCGGGCTATGCGATCTCGGCCTGAGCCGAACCCGGTGCGCCACCGTCATAAGCATG
>NZMM01000034.1 GCA_002694585.1 Methanobacteriota archaeon | reverse complement strand
TAGAGCGACATTTGAGGTTGGGTTTGGTCCATGTCCGGGCCTTGCATGGCGGCAGAAACCGACCCGCGGTGCTTGCTTTCAATCACGTGCTCAAAACCCGCTGCGACGCCGATGGTATGGAGCCGTTTCATGTCCCATGCGTTGATGTGTTCACCGGGTTGCTCCGGATTGAACGACTGCCCTGACCGGTACGTTTCAAGGAGGCTGGCGTAGTCTTCCTCCTTCACGTCAAACGCTGGCATGACCGCGTCTCCTGCATGCCGATAGTGCCTCATCTTAACGGAGGCCAATTCGCGCGTCAAGAAATCAGATTGCGTGATGTCCCCTTGCACCTCATAGCGCTCGTCATGCTCAAATTGGTCGCGGCGCCACTTCCAATAGTCGTTCTCAAAGCTGCTGACCTCGTACAGAAAGCGTGCATCTGGACATGCGATACGCAAGACGCCTCCGGGTTTGAGAACGCGGTGTGCCTCGACAAGAAATCGCTCCACATGTTCGCTTTCGACGTGCTCGATGACGTGAGACGCATAGACGTTGGACACCGTCTCATCGTCGTACGGCAGCGCATCAGAACGGATGTCGTAATGCACGATGCCGGCGGTTGATGTCGCGCCTCCGTGGTAATAGTCGCTGATGTAATCCAGTGAAACGAAGCCAGGTATGTGGTAATGTCCAGCCCCAATGTTGAGGTTCAGGCCTTCCCGAAAGCGTGTTTGCGACCCGCGGGACCTGACCACAAGGTCGTATCCCATGGCGCCGAGCACCCGCTGAGTGGCACGGTAAGGAAGAGAGAGCAACGCGGTGAAGATTCCCAAACCACGTCACTCCACGTCGCTTTGGCTACACTTGGTGTGGGTGTAAATGTTTACGCGAGCAGGCCTGGGACTGCCTGGTCGCGAGAACCCCTGATCTCACGGTGTGGGCCTGCGACGCGCGTCAGGGCGATGGCCCCATTCGACGTTCAATTTCCACTTCGAGGTCCGCAAAGGCTTGCTCGATGCGTTCGGCGAGCTTGGTGTCCAACCTCGTCTGCAGCGCTTTCAACAGCACGGGTGGAAGCTTGAGTTCGAGGCTGGCCTTGCCGGAAACGCGCGTTGAGGTCGGGCCATCGGCTTCAACGATGTAGTCGCTGATCATGGATCCGATGGGCAAGCCCTCGCTTCGCATCACTTCAACGCGCATGATGGCCTGCGGCTCGTACGCTACGATGCGTTCGTGCACGATCCGGCCAGGGAGCAATTCGCACCCGCGCTCCGCTCCAAGACCTGTGCTCGGCCCGTCGCCCTCGGGCCAAGACCGGTGGATGCTCGTGCTCCACTCGGCCACATCACTGAACCCATCGAGCACCGCCCACACCTGCTCAACCGTGTAGGGCACGGTTCGCGAGGCTTCGACGTCGAAGGTCACAGCGCGTCGTCGAGACGCTTCGCCATCAAGATGCGGGTCGGAACGACCAGGGGTCCAGGCAAGAAGGCCTGAATCACATCGCGGACTTGGTCGTCTCGATGATGACGGCCCCGATCTTGTACGGGTCACCGTTGGACGCCGGGCGGCGGTCTTCGAGGCGGCCAACCCATCCGTCGGTGGGGACGGAAGCCGGAACGCGGATCGAGGCGCCTCGGTCGGAGACGCCGTAGGAGAACTGGTCGATGGCTTGGGTCTCATGGAGGCCGGTCAGGCGTTCTTCGTTGTGGGCACCGTACACGGACATGTGGCGCTCGATGTTGCGGCCGAAGGCCTCGCAGATGTTGTCGAACATCTCCTTGCCACCNACGTCNCGCATGGCACCGTTCGAGAAGTTGGCGTGCATGCCGGATCCGTTCCAGTCNCCCTTGATGGGCTTGGGGTGGTACTCGATGTAGTAGCCGTAGCTCTCGGTCAGGCGATCGAGGAGGTATCGGGCCACCCAGAGTTCGTCGCCTGCGCGCTTGGCGCCCTTGGCNAAGATCTGGAATTCCCACTGCCCGCANGCGACTTCTTGGTTGATGCCTTCGAAGTTGATGCCCGCCTCGAGGCACATGTCAGCGTGCTCTTCGACCATGGCGCGTCCATGGGTGTTCTTGCCGCCCACGGAACAGTAGTAGAGGCCCTGTGGGCCTGGGTAACCGCCGACGGGGAAGCCGAGCGGCTGCTGGGTGGCCACGTCCATGATGAAGTACTCCTGCTCAAAACCGAACCAGAAATCGTCGTCATCGTCGTCGATGGTGGCACGGCCGTTGCTTGGATGAGGCGTGCCGTCGGGGTTCATGACCTCACACATCACGAGGTAACCGTTGACNCGTGCGGGGTCGGGGAANATCGCCACGGGCTTCAACAAGCAGTCNGAAGCACTACCATCGGCTTGGCGNGTCGAAGAGCCGTCAAACATCCAGATCGGGCATTCTTCCAAAGTCCCGGTGAAATCGCTGCGCACCATCGTCTTGCTTCGCATGTTTTGGGTGGGCTCATATCCGTCCAACCAGATGTACTCCAACTTCGCTTTATCATCCATAAGAATCGGCCATGTCCCTGACGAGCCGGTATATGAACAATTTCCGAGCAAATCTNTGCTCATAAGGAGCGTCTTNTTGGATTAATTCTATTCNNATGANCAATATTTNTNATCAATNTCCCACAAACGCGGAGCGTTTTCGCTACCGTGCGGCGCGTGTTTGCGCGGTCGAACACCGCATCATGCGTTGTTCGCGGCGTCCTCGGACTGCGGCGTNAGGAACGCCGAGGACCCGTCGCGGTCGATGNNCGGCAGCGTGAGGGTGGAACCNTCCATCAACACATGAACAGGACAGGCGAGACCACATGCGGGGGCGAGGTAATCCTCGCCACTTTCAGTCATGACCACGCGGAGGCCGTGTCCTGCGGGCAGGATCNCGTCCATGCCTTGGAATTCCATGTACATCGTCACGACGCTGCCTGGCGCGACCGTTTGAGGCTCATAGCCACCGGCATGGTACCGCACGTCCATGGTGGCGTGGCCAAGACGGAGGCCGGTCTCAGCGTCTTGGAGTTCGGCGAAAATCTGCCCGCCGTTGTAGGTTGGGCTGACTTGGAGGTGAAGGGTCGGCAGGCCGGCAATGTGGAGGTCTTCGTCGCCGAAGGGAGGGCATTCGACGGTGACGGATTGCAGGCCGCCGCCGGCCACCGAAGCTCCGCCCACCCAACTGCCGTCGGTTGAGCAGGTGGCAAGGTCAATCGGTGTGGGTTCAGCGTCGCGTGGAGGCCACGTGGATTCGACGCGCCACTGTCCGTCATTGCGCTGGATTTGGGCGTGCAGGTCAGGCTTCTCACCTTCCCCCTTCAGGTAGTAATCGAACCACTCAAGCAAATCTTCTGCCCAATCCCAACGCGTCATTTCAGCGATGGCTTCGCCGCCGTAGCCCGAATCCTGAGCGTTGTGCTTGCTCCACTGATCGGGGTAATTGTGTTCCCACTGCCCGAGCATGCCTCGAACGTCGTAGCCGGCGTCCTCGTAGGCATGGTACCACACGGTCCCTGACGGCCCGCCGAACACCTGATGAGGATCGACGTTCCAATCCTGCATCCCTTGGACCCAATACACGCTCCCGTTCCAATTCTGGAAGGCTTTGTCGATGTGGCTGCGCTCGTCGTAGTAATTCTCCATGTACGGGTCCATTTCGCCGCCAACATAGGTCACGGGTCCCGCGAAGAGGCCTTCGACAATGTCCGGACAAATGTTGTCGAGATCATCGCCGTTGTAGTCAACGGTGCTGGAGAAGTAGTTCATGTGCATGACTTGGGAACGCGCCTCGGCGCTCCCGTTCTTGTACAACAGCGGGTGGAGGGCGGTCGTGCCGGAAATTGGCACGATGGTTTTCAGGTACTCGCTCCCCATGGCGGCCGCTTCCCATTGCGTGGCGCCTTCGTAGGACTTCCCGTACAGACCGACGTGGCCGTTGGACCACTCCTGCTGGCCAAGCCACTCCACGGCCGCGTGGATGCCAAGACCCTCGCCGGCTCCTCGGTAGTCGAAACATCCGCTGCTTTCCTCGGTGCCGAACACGGCGACTTGCGCCAAGGCATAGCCGTGGGGCACGTAATTGTCGAAGATGAATTCGCCACGCCCAGGGCTGACGACGTTGGTGGCCGAGGATTCCGAGCCCTGCGGCCCGTAGGAATAGTAGGGCGATATCACGGCGATCACCGGCACCTGCTCGCCGGCCTCGACGTTGGACGGAAGCCAGTAAGAGAGGTGCACTTCAGAGGTCGGCGGCCCGGTCTCCCAGATATCAGAGGTGTCCACCTCAATCAGCGCCTCTTGCACGGGGAGAGCGGTGTACGGGCCGTCCTCCAGCACCCGGCTGTAAGAGCCGGTCCAGTTCCATTCGACAAGGTGGCGGTCCTCCAGCCGAAGACGGTCGTCGACGGCGCCCGGGTTGTCGCCTGCGGGGTCGCTCAAACAGCCCGACAGCGGCACACAAAGCACGAGCAGTGCCAACACCACGGCATGCCCTCGCATGGTATGGCCTCCACGTCGCCCTTCATCACGCTGACGCCCTCGCCTATCCGACGCCAAGGGCACGCGCAAGACGGGAAACGTCAAGCCACACCCGCTCGACCCTGTGGCATGGGCGCTGGTCCTGCCGAGGTCGGGAAGAAGTGGTTCATGCGCCAATATTGGCGCTTGCAGCAGTCGCAGAGCCTCATTTCGATGGGGTTCTGGTGCGTTACCCTGACCCTGCTCATTTGGCCGTACGTTTCGTGGCGTTTTGACGCCAACACGGCGTGGTTGGGCATCCCCGCGACCTACATCGGACTGGTCTCCATTGCGCTGATGGTGTTGGTCACCGTGCTGCTCATTGGCTACATTTACGATCAATTCCTCTCCTTGTGGAAGGAGCACCAAAAGGTCATCATCGAACGGAACCCGTTTGCCACCTATCTTCTGACCCCCCGTGACGCGATCATTATCGGTCAATTGTCGGAGATGATGAGAACCATGCACCCCGACGACGAGCGCATCCAAGCGCAGGCCGAGTGGATGGAACGGTGGCTGGCCTCCATGCCGGAACTGGAGGTGTTTGAGCGCATGGTGACNGAACTTGACGATCGGCTCGGCATGCCCGTNCCAGAATTCACCTTCCTCCCAGACGGGGCCGTGGAAGCAGCCCGTCAATCNGCAGCGTCACGAAGCAACGGCGAAGAAGGTGCCTGAGATGATGTGGCCGAGCGATTGGATTCGCCCTTCGGCGGAGCTTGTCGCTCGTTTGTCCCGCCTGGACATGCTGCTCCTCGACGTTGACGGCGTGCTCACCGACGGGACGGTGCTGCGCGGGGCGGACGGTTCGGAAGCGCGCCGCTTCTCGGTCATCGACGGTCACGGACTCGGCATGCTTCGTGACGACGGAATGATCGTCGGCGTCGTCAGCCGTGAAGACTCTGCCATCACCCGTGCGCGCATGGAAAAGCTGCGCATGCCCGAAATTCACGTGGGGGCCAACGACAAGGCCGTCGTCGTGGCCGACATCCGCGCCAGGCACGGGTTGGGCGAAGGGACCATCGCGTTCGTCGGCGACGATCTCCCAGACCTTGCCGCCTTCCAAGAAGCGGACTTGTGCATCGCTCCAGCCAACGCTCATCCTGCCGTCAAGGCGGCCGCGGATCTGGTGCTGTGCCGTCGCGGCGGCNATGAAGCCGTGCGGGAATTGGCTGAAATCATCCGTGCAGCCAAGGGACTGGGGCCCATGGCCGNTCTCTTGTCCTGATCACGCCGGGGAGAGGTCGCGCTCGGCCACGACCTGTTCGAGACGGAACCAGTCGTCTTCNGTGTCGATTTCCCAGGCCTGCCACGGCTGCATGACGTAGGCGCCCGTTCGCCCACCGAGGCGGCAGGCCTCTGCATCCCACACCTTACGGGAAGCGATGTAGAAGGCNCCGTTCTCAGCAACACGATCAGGAATGTCTTGCCGGCGGGGGCGGTGTTGAGGGTCGTAATTCAGCGGCGTGGCCGTTCCGTCTTGTCCGAGGGACCATTGGAACACGTGATGTTCAACCACAGAAAGCAGGCTATCGAGATGCGCCGCTTCCATTTGCTGCAAAGCCGCGTCGAGGTCGGCGGGCCGGGTCAACGGAGACGTGGCCTGCATGAGCACCACGGTCGTGGCCTGTTGGCCGATTGGGTGGNGGTGAAGCACGTCGAGGACCNCCGGCTCAGTCGCCGCTTCATCGGTCGCCAATGCATCGGGGCGGCGGTGCGTGAGGGCACCGTGAGCCTCGGCGACGGCGAGGATGTCGTNGTCATCACTGGACAACACGACGTGATCGATGCCGTTGGCCGCCAGCGCGGCCCGGATGGTCCAAGCGATGAGGGGGTGGCCCGCGAACGCGCGGATGTTCTTTCGCGGGATGCCCTTGGAACCGCCGCGTGCACAAATGACGGCCACGACGGACACGGAGACCCCTCACTGGACGCGGCGGAGTTTCGCCCGCATGGGCACTTCTTCCTCGTAGACCCGCTTGATGCCGTCACCAAGGGCCACTTCGAAAGCGCGAACGTCGCGCACCAGCTTCTGGAGGCCGGGGACTTCGAGGCTGGCTGCATGGTCGCTGCCGCGCATGGCACGGTCCAGGGTGAAGTGGCGCTCGAGCACTTTGGCGCCCATCGCCACGGCCGCGACGTCCATGGCGATGCCTTGGTGGTGCCCTGAGAAACCGAGGATGAAGTCGGGATAGCGCTCCTGCAGGGTNGCCATGTAGGCGAGGTTGAGCTGTTCGAACTTCGCAGGATAGGTGGACGTGCAGTGGAACATCACCTTCGGTTGCGACGAGGTGCGGAGCCATTCGGCGCAGACGTGGATCTCCTCCTCGGTGCTCATGCCGGTGGACATCATCATCGGCACGTCAGCCGCGAGCATTGCGCGAACCGTTTCTTCGTCGGTGATGCTGGCGCTGGCGATCTTGAACATCGGAATGCCGGCTTCAGCCATCTGCACGGCGCTCACCGGATCCCACGCGGAGACAAAGTAAGCCACGCCGCGGCCTTCGGCATGGGCCTTCAATTCCATGTGCTGCTCGACGGAAAGTTCGAGGGCGTCGCGGTGGGCACCGTAGGTGTCCGCGAAGGCGTTGGGTGAATCGTAGGGCCGGTCGTANTGNTCCGGCGTCAGGAGGGTCCGCGTGTGGCGCTTCTGACTCTTGATGGCGTTTACGCCTGCGTCTGCGGCGGTGTCGATCAGCTGCTTTGCAATCACCATGTCGCCCTGATGGTTTTGACCAATCTCAGCGATGATGTAGGTCTGCCCTGCGGCGACGGCTTCGGCGATGTCGCTGATGGCCATGCACCACGGCACCGGACCCGAGGTTATCAGCCTGTGGACCGTAGGTTTCTCATTCTGCGTCGGTCCATGCTTGAGGTGCTCGCCCTTCCGCCAACCACCGTGCCAAAGCAGCCACGCGGGCCCCGTTTTTGCCGTCGGCGCGGTAACCCAGGCGAGCAAAAGCCCGTTCGCAGGCGGCTTCCTCGGGACGAAGGTCGCCGTCCAAGATGGCGTCGAGGTCGTTCTGGGTGAACACCGCCCCCTCAAGCAGGCTCAGGAGCGCCGTCACCTCGTCAGAGGGTGCGGCTCCATCCGAGGGTTGGATGGTGTTGACGAACGGTGTCCGGAAGGCGAGCGCGGGAATCACGACCGAGGTCGCGGGTGAAATCACGACGGTCGCGTGGCGCACCAGCGGGAGGTAAAGGTCCTGATCCATGGTGGTCACGACGCCCCCTGGCATGGTGAGGGCCGTGCCTTGGCTGACCTCGACCGGGTGTGGCTTGTGAACGAACACCACGTCATNGCGCCCGCCGTGTTGGTTCATCACGTGCTGAAAGAGCGCGTCAGCCGGACCTTTGACGGGGCCCCGGTGCGAGCCGAGCATCAACACGATTTTTCGGTTCGAATCAAGGCCCAAGGCCGCGTGAACATCGACGTTGCTGGCCGCCTCCAAACCGTCCAGCGAGGGCGAGCCCGTGATGATTTGACGCTCGGCCGGAGCACCCACGCCGACGTTGATGTCCCGGCACANCTCCGACCACACCGCGTTGGCGTCGCATCCCATCATGCTGCCTCGGTACCCAAGCCAAGGCCACGTCAACGTCGGTGAGCCNTGNTCGATGGACANCACGGGNATNGATTCGCGCCGTGCCCACGGCACGACATGGTGCTTGGTCCACCCCTGGTTTGGCGTCACGACGATGATGACGTCTGGGCGCCACGGCAAGCNCCCTCGGCTTGGNGGGGAATGGCGTGGTCCACGCCGCGTTGCTTGGGTCCAACTCNTCACCTGCTGGCCCTTCCCANCGCCAGGCGCTGGGGCTGTAGCGGTTGCGCGCCCAACCGAGGCGCGCCCACAGAAANCCGTTGATCATCCGGCCAAGNTTCGTTCGCGCNTCGTANGCGTNGGGGCCGGGCATCGAGGCNCCGATGACCAGCAGGNCGTCGTCGCCGGCTTCGTTCAGGGCGNCGAGCACGGTGGTGACGTGTTGGCGGTTGGTTGGGGCCTCCCCGGCGACCACGAGTACGCGCATCGTCTCCCCANCATCACGAGACGCTTTCTGCTTATAGCGACCCAAGCCTTGATGAACGCGTTGAGGGGGTCTTCGGTTGCATGTCAGGCGTCTTCGAAGGCCTACGGGAAGCCTACCGTCGCGACGGATTCGTCGTGGTTCGTGGTCTGCTCGAGGTCGAGGAGGCCATGGCGTTACGTCAGCAGCTCGTCGAACACTCTGGAGTGACGGACGCTGATTTCGACGATGTGGGGGACGGCGTTCCTCGGAAGTGGACNTCGCCTGCCGGCGTGGCTCAGGTGCCGGCCTTCCAGCATTTGCTCGTCGATGAACGCCTCGTTGCCCTTTCGCGTGAGGTGCTCGGACCCGAAGCCGTGTATTTGCATCACAACGACTTGCACGCAGGCTACTCCTCGCCGGGATGGCACCGCGACAACGTCCACCGCACCTTCGGTCAGGGTGAAGACTGGGACGAGTCGACCACGCCGTATCGATGTGCACGCATCGCCTTGTACCTCCAAACCCACGCTGAATCNGGGTTCAAATTCGGGTTGATTCCCGGCTCGCATCGCCGCGAGTCTCGCCTGGTTCGCTGGGAGCGCCANGCGCCTCGGTTCTCGACCGTTCGTCGGATGGTGATGGGGCAGCGGCTGGCCTTCGCCCGTGCCCGTTGGATCGCCACAGAGCCCGGTGATGTGGTCATCTTTGACCACCGTGTGCTGCATTGTGGAGGGCGAACGCGGGGNCCAAAGTATTCGATCTACCTGGGCGCAGGGATTCAGAACGATCATTTCAACCGCCATTGGTCNTACTACCGAGACCTCCGNTCNGACNTGCACTATCCAAGCGTGCCNGAGGCCTTGCGCGAACGCCTNCAGTCCGANGGGTTGTGGCCCNAAGCCGANGTNCCTGTCCTCGCGCACGTCGACCACGCCTTCCTTCCNAAGGCGGCATGATGGTGGGTTTCTGACGTCAAGCCCCACCACGCTCAAAGGGGTCGAAGCGGAGGCAAGGGCGTGAGCACCCGCCGCCTCTTCGCCGCAGTGCGTGACCTCGACCCCCCGGGCGGGGGTGCAGAGCGTTCACTCGCGGCCCTGCTCAACGGGCTTGCCGCACCGGGGCCGACGCTTGAAACGGCTCCAGCATACACCCCGATGATGCCTGCAGAGGAGGCTCAAACCCACCCGGCATGGTCGGTGCATGCCTTTGCGAGCCAAGACCGAGGCGAGCCCATCGGCTTGCTCGATCCAGGGGTAAGCATCGCCAGCACAGACCTCTCCATCGAAGGATTCTGGTCGAAGGTCGCGTGGGGGCTTCGGGAACGCGGAGGCGAACGTCGCAGAAGGAAGTGGGCGCATGACCGGCACATTGCTCGTCGAAGCACTCAATTCGCGAAACACGTTGGCGCCTGGCTGGACGGCTTGGACCATGACGGCGGGATTGGNTTGACGCAGCTCGAGTGGGCCCCGGGGGCAGCGCAGGCCTTCCGTTCACGCAGCATGCCCTACATCATGTTCGTCCGAGACGATACCGTGTTCCGTTTGGAGGAACGGTTTCGCCCGGTCATGGAGGNCGCTGCGCTGATCTGTGCGGCCGGAGAAGGNTTGCTCGGCGACATCCAATCGCGCTTCACCGTTCAACGCGCGCACAGCGTNCCCCTTCCCGTTGACTTTGGAGGGCGCTTCGAGAGCATGGATAAGGTGCGTGCGTTGCGCACCGAGGTGCAATCAAAGCGTGGAAAGAACGCCCCCCCCGTCATCGGAATNATGGTCGTCACACCCGAAAAGGGTCTTCGGATGTATCAGCACCTGCTGCCAAAGCTCCTGAAACGCTGGCCTGAGGCCGAGGTGCACATCGCAGGGGGAAGCGTCTACCCGCAGGAACTGGCCCATCACCCAAACGCCCGAATCCTCGGTCACGTGGATGCTGCGTCCTTCTTCGCCGGCATCGACGTGCACCTCATCCTCTTCGAAACGACGGGTTCGTGGGGCCGCGTCATCGGGGAAGCCGGTTTGTTCGGGGTACCGAGTGTTACCTCCGACGTTGGCTCACAACGCGAGGCCTTGGGCGAGGGGGGTATTCTGGTCCCGGACGGACACGATGCCGAAGCGGTGATTGGCGCCCTGCAGGCGGTCTATGCCGACCGCGANCGCTACGGCGAACTGGCGCACCAGCATACGAAGATGGTCGACCACCGTCGGTCGGTGGCCGCCTTCCGAAGCGGGATTGAGGNGTTGCTGGACGGCCTCTGAGCCGGAACCCTTGAGGGGTTCACCACGGCACACCAATCATGGAGCCGGAGACGGTCTGGGGTGAGCGTTGGCGCGCCATGGCCGCGCCCATCGCGCGTCAATACATGACCACGGCTGCACGCTCCAACAGCCTGGTGTGCCTTGCTGCGGACAAATCCCGCATGAGCGACCTTCTCGCGCTCGTTCGCAGCGTTGGCCCCTTCTTGGCGGCCCTGAAGACCCATGTCGACGTGGTCGAGGACTGGACCGACGAAGGATGGAAGGAGGTCCGTGCGGCAGCGGATGATGTGGACTTGCTGCTCTTTGAAGACCGGAAGTTCGCGGACATCGGCGGCATCACGCAGAAGCAAATGCACGGCATGTACGGCATCGCAAGCTGGGCCGATCTCGTGACCGCGCACCTCATTTCCGGACCCGANATTGTGGACGGGTGCATGGCCGCTTGGGCCGACGTCGGTCGAAGCGGCGGCGTGCTCNTGCTGGCCCAGATGTCCAGCCGCGGCAACCTCCTCGCAGGCGCATATTCAGACGCCGTCGTCGCTCACGGGCGCGAGCACGATGGGGTCATGGGCTTCATCGGCAACGGNAGTCGCCCGGAAGAGGTGCGTGATTTGCGCGGTCGTGTTGGTGAAGGACGAATGATTTGGACCCCCGGGGTGAACNTTGCCGTTGGTGACGGCTTGATGGGGCAGCGGTACGGCCATCCCCGTGACGCTGTCCTGGCTGGATCGGACGCCATCATCGTCGGTTCTGGCATCCACAAGGCCGAGGATCCCGTCGCAGCCGCGAAGGCNTACGCTGACGCCTCCTGGCATGCCTTGCTTGAGCGGAGCGGGGTCTGATGGACGCCGTGGANCTCATCGGTTGGATGTTGGCGGCGCTGTCCATTGCGGCCATCGTGTGGATGGTTCGAGCGGCCGCGCGACGGGACCGTGCGCTTGATGCTCGTTTGGCTGCGGGAGACATGTCGCTGTTCGATGACGCCAACCTGGACATTGAGGAGGTCGTTCGGGCACCGGCGGGTTCCACGATTCAACCCGGGCGCCTGATGGAACTCGGGCCACAGCCNCCCTTCAGATGACGATCATGCCGGTTTGGTAGGCATANCCTGCGCCACCAAGGGCGGCAAGCACCACGAGTGCGAACAGGCGGCGGCCCCACCGGCGGTTTTTCTTTGGTGGCGTGACCTCACCGTTCACGATTTTCTTGAACTCTTCAAACGACACCCGAGCATCTCCATCGGTGTCGCCGAGGTTGAGCATCTTCTTCACCTCCGCATCCGACATCTTCGATCCGACCGCGCTCATGCCGTTGAGCGCCACCTTCAGTTCCGCGAAGTCAATGTCACCCGAGTTGTCCGTGTCAATCTCCGTGAAGACCACGCGCAATTCATCCTCAGTGTACACCTGCGGCTTGGCCTTCGGAGCAGCTGGGAGCGGTGGCAATTCCCCATCAACGACCACGGCTGGCAAGGGCGGTAGCGGAAGGTCAGGAAGGGGGAGGTCGAGGGNCGGAGGNCCCCGATCCGGGTAGAGTTCTTCGATATCNTCGAGTCCAGGGGCAGCCGGGATCGGCCCCTCAACGGCCGCCCANACGGCGTCAAGCGCGCTGCGGGTCACGGGTTTCTCCAACACCGCGACGGCCCCGGCGCTGAATCCCGCGTCCTTCGCAAGGGCCAACATTCGGCGTGGTGCGACGAACATGATCCGTTCGTCACCACCGTGCTCGCGCATTTCCAANGCAGCGAGGTGNCCGTCCAAAGAGGGCAAATCGAGGGCGAGCACGACCAATTCGGGATCCAGCCTGATGTATTCGTCAACAGCGAGGTCCCCGTCNTCGCAAACGCTGACCTCGAAACCACGCCCCTGCAAGAGTTCCGTCAAACGAAGGACGTTCATCGGATTCGAGTCAACCACCAGGACGGTCGGGACGACGTCCGAGGCGGTCATGGCTCGTTCCACCGCATCGCCGGACATGAAGGATGCGCCGGTTCGGACTCAAAGTGCCTCGGACGGCCCGTCCCTCGGTGAGGCGAAGGTCTGCTTCACGGTTTCAGCGTCCTGCTCTTCTTCCTCGAGTTGTCGCTTCCGGCCGGGTGCTTTGACAAATTGTAGGCGCAGTTCGGAGAGCAGTCCATCGAGCAGGGCTTGGGATTTTGCGTCCAAATTGCCCTTCGTCGTGGTCTGCAACGCCCCAATCAGGTCGATGGCCTCCTTGGCCTCGGCCAGATTAAACTGGAATCCTCCCTCAGGGTGTGGAAGGTGGCCGAGGTTCANCAACGCGGTTCGCTGAAGCATGTGAATCAACTGAAAGAGCCGTTCCGTGGNTTCGTCGGGGAAGACGGTGTCCATGGCCAGCACCTCATTCGAAGATTTCCTCGATCAGCCAATCTGGGTCGAAGGGCGTGAGGTCCTCGTAACCCTGGCCCATGCCGGCNAAGACNATCGGTCGGCCNGTGGCAAACGCAATGGANAGTCCNGCTCCACCCTTGGCGTCGGTGTCGAGCTTGGTCAACACCGCTCCGTCGAACTGAAGCATGGACTGGAACATGCGGGCTTGTTCGACGGCGTCGTTGCCCGCAAGGCTGTCNCCGACAAAGAGCGTCAGATGAGGGTCTGCAACGCGGCGGACCTTGGCCAGCTCGTTCATGAGGTTCGTTTTGTTCTGCATTCTTCCAGCGGTGTCGACCAACACCACGTCGATGTTCTTGGCCTTCGCAGAGGCGATGGCGTCCCGAGCAATGGCTGCGCTGTCCCCGCCGCGTTGGCTCGAGATGCACCGTACGCCGAGGTTCTCGCAGTGCTGTTCCAACTGCTGGATCGCGCCTGCTCGGAAGGTGTCGCCAGCNGCGGCGATGACCGAGTGGCCCTGTGACAACAACCGGTGCGCCAGCTTCGCCGTCGTCGTCGTCTTCCCTGTTCCATTGACGCCCACGAGCATGATGACNACCGGCGCATCCCCGGCCTCNAGCGCTTTTGACACGGTCGCGTCGAAGTCCCAGTAGCCGGCCTCGAGCAGTGAGCGGAGTGCACGCTTCAGGCTGGCCTCGAGCACTTTCGAAAGGTCGGCGCCACGTCGCANNCGGGCGCCGATCAACTGGTCGCGTAGCGCGTCAACCACGCCACTGACGGCATCAGAGGACACGTCGGACTCGAGCAAAGCCCACTCAAGTTCTTCGAGAAGGTCNTCGAGCGCCTTGCTGGCTTTGATGATGCGCCCGCCCTCGCTGACGACNCCGCCACCAAGGTCGATNCGNATGTCGCTTCCGGANTCGGTGGTGAGGTTCGCCTCAACGGTTGAGCCGCGAGGCGCNTGAGCAACCTCCACCAATTGCCNNCCGGTGGTCGAGCGCATCATGCGAAGCTCGACCTTCGACGCCACCGGTGCTTTCCGACGGGGTTTAGCCACGGGTGCAGGGGCGGATGCCTCCTCTTCCTCGGGCAATTCCCAGTCGTCTTCGGGCTCGTCCCAGTCCTCCTCAGCCGCAGGCTCAGGGTCGTCCTCTGGGTCGTCCCAATCGTCGTCGCTGGAGGGGGTCGGTTGAGGCGNTGCAGATTGTTCCTGCACCGCTTCGCGTGCTTGCAGGGCAGCGTTGGCTTCGTCCGAACCCTCGTCGGCCAGCATGCCTTCGGCGTCAGAGGCATCCACCGTTTCCTTGACACGACGGCGAAATCGGTTGAACAGNCCCATGATGTCACCTCAGTCGTCGAGGGTCAATTCGGACCCGAACCGNCGGCGCCGGGNCCCGGGCCGTGGAGCGGTTGGTTCTGGCTGCTCCGGAGCATCTTCGGANGGNGATNGCGCTGGCGCTTCGGCCTTGGNGTCGGCCTCGATGCGNTCAGCCATCGTGTTGAAGGCCACCGCATTTTGGGCAATCTCTTCCTCAAGCTCGCTCATGCGGCCCTCCAATTCATCGACAATGCTCTGNAGNTCTTTCTGCCGTTGGAGGGTCATCTCGAGGGCCCCACTCCACGTTCGTTCGCCGTACACGCCGCTTCCTAAGTCGACGATGGAGCGGCCNTCGGCGTCGGACGGAGCNANGGGCAAACTNACGCCGGCTCCAATGCCCACGTGNCCGCTGGCGGTTCCGGCCCGGGCGGAATCGATGAGTGAGGTCAGTACCGCCCCCGTACGTCGATGATCTTCAANGACCTCCAGGACGCTTTGTTTNCGGCGGTCAAGCTCCTCCAAGCGCTGNCGGCTACGCTCCACGATGCGGGCGAGCCGCTGCAACTCTGCACGTGGTTCAGATGACACCGACCGGGCGTGGTCGGCCGCCCTTGATGAATGCCGCGACGGTCATTCTTCTTCCGCGGGAGCGACGGGGCCGCCTGCAGCGGCGATGTCCTCGCGGAAATGATGGAGCACAGCGGGCTCTTGGGACGTGCGGGGGTCAATCTCCGTCACGGACTGGAGGTCCATGGAGCGACGGGTGACGTTGTGCCGGGATCCCATGATCGAATAGACGCGGTGTTCCGCATCGGCCGCGTCAGCGGCGGGGAGGTCCATGGAAAACGCTTGGCGCTGCTGTCCGAAAGGCGCGGTGCCGGTCACGCGGAAGGCCTTCATGGGCCCGCCGACCGGCCGTTCCGTCTTAAACGCGGCGGCGCAGGCCCGCCGGNGGTTGATAGGGGCCATGCCCGTGCAGAAGGCGTGCGCACCGCCCTGATGCTCGTGCTGCTCCTCGGAGCGGGACTTGGCCCGATGGCCGCACCAGAAGACGCGCCCGGNCTGGCGTTGCTCGAAATCGAGGAGGGTGTGTGGACCCAAGCCACGTGGACGGAACTTTCAGCAGAGGGGTGGATGTTGCTTCGGTTGTCGTCCTGGACGCAAGCCGTGATTTGGCACGACGGGCACATGGAGGCGCCCCATGGGTTCCANCTTCTCGACGCTGGCCGACCGGACGTGCGCGATCTTCGTGCGGGTCAAGACGTTCGGCTGATCTTTGAGCCTCGCCTTCCGGCGGATGCGGTCGCTCGGCTGGTCGACGTGGGTGGACCGCCCGAGGTCGTGCCGAACCTGCGCTCGACGCAGACCGTCGCCACGACTTTTCATCCAGCCCAACAGCACTGGCCTGGCGTGCAACGGATCGAACCCGTGCTCCTCACGGAAGCACGGAACGACCGGGGTGCTGGCCTGCTGCAGTCCGGCGATCAGGACCACATGCCGTTNTGGGAAATTGGGCTCAACGGAAGCGGTGTGGTCTTGGCGACCGCCGACAGTGGATTGGATCTCGATCACGCGTGCTTCCGTGCCGGTCTGAACGACATCGGCGTCCCGGGCCCAGAACACCGGAAAATTCGCCTGCTCAACACCNCCCTCCACGACGGGGATACGCCGGGGCATTCCGATTACCGTCACGGCACGCACACCGCAGGTACGCTCGGTTGCGAGCCCGTGGATTGGAACCGNTCAGAGGCTCCCGGACAAGGGGTCTCGCTGGCGCATGGCTCAAGGTTGGTGGTTGCTGANATCGTNNACGAAACGGGCTGGGTGCCTCCTTCCTTCGACGCCCTCCTCTCTGAGGCAGCTTTGCACGGCGCTGTGGTGCATGCGCATTCGTGGGGTGACGCCACCACGGACTACACGGCGCGCAGCGAAACCCTCGACCGCTGGTCCTTGGAGCATCCCTGGACCTTGGCTTTCATCGCGCCGGGCAACGGTGGGCACGTGCTTGAGCCTGCCAACGCCCTCAACGCGGTCGCCGTTGGAGCCACGACGGTGGCCACACCCGACCAGCGGTGGGTCGGCTCCCCCGACGGGCCCACCGTGTTNGAAAACGACGGCATCGGATTGTTGGCACCTGGCGCACACATCGTCTCCGCAAANGCCGATGGCGACGCCACCAGCATGAACGGTGATTGGCGGGGGTCAAGCGGGACGAGCATGGCCACGCCCATGGCTGCNGCGGCCGCAGGCGTGGTCCAANAGATGATNGAGCAAGGGTGGCTCCACGGCGGTTCAACGAGTGAGGCAAGCCTCAACTTGAGTGCGACCGCACCNCCATGGGCCAACCCTGAGCAAGCNGGCATGGCGTGGGTGGCCGAAGGGTGGACGCCGTCAGGCCCAATGCTCCGAGCGACGTTGGCCCTGAGCGCAGAACCGTTGCCTGCCGCACACGCCAACGACGGAGCGGGCCCTGCTGGGTTGAGCAACCCGCACGACGGTTGGGGTCAGCCACGGCTTGAACGTCTGTTGGCACCGGCGCTCGTTGAAGGTGCATGGGATCCGGCGCCGCACGTCGTCCTCCATGACGCCTACAGGCTGGTCAACACGACGCCGGTGGACCTCCTCCAAACACGCTTGGCTGAGGTCGGGGCGACCGCTCGCCTCAGTGAGGCGCCTTGGAACGGTACTGGAGCCGTGGGGCCTTTCCTCGCCGAAGGAGAGCGTTTCGTGCAGACCTTTGATGTGCAGCCCGGAAGCGACCTCGAGGTGCGTTTGGCCTATCCCTCCATTGGAGGACAAGCCGTCGACGACCTTGTGGTGCACGTTCACCTCGACGACGGTCGCTCGGCCACCTCTGGCGTTGATTTTGCTGGTTCGTCGGTGTTGAGCACNNCGGTTGCTACGCCTGATCGGTCGAACGAGACCCTCCGTGGCATCCNCATCGACAGCAGNGCGTTGGNCAACGTCTCGTCGATCACCGTTGAAGTGGTCGCACGCCATGTGGTGCCCGGCAACCTNCAGGGNCACTTGGGCGCAGANGGNGACCGCATCGGNTTCGCCCTCGCCGTGATGGGTGTTCAGCGGGCCGCNCCGGGCCCTCAAGACCNGGACGANGACGGCATCGTGGACNACGTGGACGCATGTGTTGACGAGGCGGGGGGTCCTGTCGATACGGACCAGGANGGATGCCCGGACGACCGGGATGNCGACGGTGTTGACGATGCCGTTGACGCGTGTCCCGANGAANATGCTCGGCCCGCCGACGGCAATCAAGACGGNTGTTTGGACGATCTTGACGGNGACGGCGTGTCCGACCACCTCGACATNTGTCCGGACACNTCCTNTGATCCCNCATGGCCGGTGAAGGCAGACGGATGTCGGCCGGTGGACGTTGTGCCTGCNCTGGAAGTCCTTCTTCTTCGACCTGAAGTGCTTCCGCACGAGGACATCGAGGTCATGGTCACCGTCATGGACGAAGACGGAGACGGAGGTCGCCTCACCGCATCCTTGGTGGTTGACGGCATCCCCCTGCGGGCCAGCCGCTCCAGCCAAAACGGAACTGGGCCGTTCCAAGTGACGTGGAATGCATCGGTGTGGGCCACGCCCTGGGTGNGCAACGGCTCCNCTGTGGACGTCATCTTGACCTTCGAAACGTCCAACGCCTCGCCGGAAGCCACCGCTGAAATCGTGATGCCGGAATCACCCGTCCGCTCACTTGTCCTCGACCCTCCTGTCGCGGACCCGGGTGTTGAATCAGGCCTCTCGCTACGGCCGGTGGCCAACGCGCTGCTGCTCCTGTTGCTCATCGGCCTCCTTATCCGAGCGCGCGGCCCCCCTGAACGGGAGGCTGCGACGCTCCGTGACCCCTTTGTGGACACNTCTCGACGGGATTTTGAGGGTGAAGAGGCCCCCGNTCGTCAGGGTGAACCTTGAAGGNCGGACGCGCAGTCGAGGGGGCATAGGACGTTGGACCCAATGAGCGAACGACTGTACATCGGCATTGACCTCGGCACGTACCAATCGACCATCGCCTCGAGCTCCGGCACCATCCACACCGTGGAAACCGTCGTCGGTCGTCCCAAGGACCCGGTGGCCCGAAACATGCTCAAGCGCGACGTCTTGTTCGGCGCTGANGCGCTGAAGCACAAGATGTCCTGTGANCTGTACCGCCCCATGGCGAAAGGCGTCACNCAAGACGACGAAGCCAACCTCGCNGCGGCCAAGGCCTTCATGGGCCANCTCATCGANACCATGGATCCNGAAGAGTACGACGAAGTGGTTGGCGTGGTCTGCTCGCCCTCCCACGTCTCCTTCACGGACAAGTCCAACCTCGTGGCCACCCTTCGCGGTCAGGTCAACGCNATCATGGTCGTCAGCGAACCGTTCGCGACCGCCTATGGCATCGGCGAATTCCACGGCACCATCGTCGTCGACATCGGTGCAGGAACGACCGATATCGCCCGCCTCTACGGNACCTTCCCAAGCGATGACGACCAGATCAGCATCGCCGAAGCCGGCGACTGGCTTGACCTCCACCTGATGGACCTCATCCGCAAGAAGTACACCGGCGCNCANGTGACCAAGGACATGGTCCGCCGCTGGAAGGAAGCCTCGTCNTACGTCGGTGGCGACGTGCGTGAAGTGCTNGTCGACCTCTCTGTNGAAGGGAAGCAACAGCGCGTGGACATTGGCGACCTCATCGGTGAAGCTTGCGACGCACTCGTGCCCCTCCTCGGCAACGGCATCAAGAAGACCGTGGCCGGAGCTGACCCGGAGTACCAGGAAACCTTCCGCCAGAACATCATCCTCTCGGGCGGCGGCTCGCTCATTGAGGGCATCGCCGAGCGCTTGGCGGCGGAGATCGCCGACATCGGAAACGTGGCCGTGCGCTGCGTCGAAGACCCCATCGACAAGGTGGCTGTGGGCGCTGTAGCGCTCGCCCAAGACATGCCTGAAGACATGTTCACCTCCATCGAGTGACGGCGCGGCCGTTTTGCTCCGACAACGCAGGCCCTCAGGGGCTCGATTGAAGGAAGGTTCAAGTGCGGTTCGACGGGCTTCACGNTCACATGTCGTCCAGCGAAGCCGCTTCGACTCGTGGGACCTCCAATGCTCGTGAGGAACGGGCCGCCCTCGAAGGCATGCTCCGCGGNTANCCNGTGGAACAGTTGGTCGAGGAGGTCATGACGGCNTGGGAAGAGCTCGCAGAGCGCAACGACGAGGTCGTGGANGCCAAACAGCGGCTCCGCGTCATGGAACTGGACCTCGCAGAGCGTGCTGACGAAGTCGCTCCTGAAGTCAAGCGGCTCAAGGAAATCGAGCAGGTNGCAAGCGATGCNCAGGCCCGCATTGTTCACCTCGANCGTNTGCTGGAAGACGCGCGAGAAGAAGCNGCCATGCACGCAGCGTCCGCCTCTGCAGAGGAGCGCGAGCGTTTGTCCAGCGAAGTGGAACGGCTNGGTGCGCTCTGNGAAAGTCAAGACGAAGTCATTGGNGAAATGGAAGAACGCGTNGAGCGTATGGTCGTGGCGNTGGAACGCGCTGCTGATGCNGGTNTGACCTCGGTCACGGCGGACGAGGTNCGTCGCCTCAAGCAGCTCAACGACGANGCGCAAAGNGCGTTGGCCAGCGAACANGCCAGCGTCAAGNGCCTCGAGGAAGANCGCCAGCGCTTGCGGGACATCGCCGACCGACTTCGTGGACTCATCGACGTCCGCGATCAGCGCCTTGCCGAACTTGAGGATCAAGTGGAACGCGTCATGAGCGGTCCCAAGTCCATCTCGGCTGAGCACGACTACCTCGTTGAGCAAATCGAGGACCTGAAGCGTCGGCTCCTTGAGCGAAACCGCGAGTATGAGTCGCTACGGAGGCGAGAACGCCGTCTGCACAACGACGTCTTCGAACGTGATGAGCGCCTTGCTCAGATGACGCTGACGATGACCGACCTCGAGGCGGCCCTGCAGGACCGGACCGCCGAGTTGCGCGACCTCGAGACCCGTGCGGCAGATGCAGAGGGCGAAGTCGAGCGCCAGCGCCGCGGTGAGCGCACGCGTGAAGTGGTCGGCAAAGCCTTCTCCGACACGCTCGGTTTGGTTCGAGGTCACGACCAGCGTGAGGCGGCTCGTGCTGCGTACGCGGACGCGCCAGACGTTGAGCGCCGCATCAGCGCGCCGACCGTTGAGGACATCGANCGTTTGGCTGAGGGTGAGGAAATCGACCTTGCCGTGGACGTNACGCCCGTTCCCGTGGGCGAGGANGTCGAAGAGGACCGCCCGCCGACACCNGGCGGGAAAGGCGACCCGGTCGTCTACGACGAAGANTGAGNGGACAACCCGCTCAACACGTCGTCCAAAGCCTGCACNAAGGCCTCGGTGTCGGCCGTTTCTTCNATCAACGTNCCGGTCACCACCCAGTCGGCTCCTGCCTCGACCGCCCGGTGTACNGACGTGCCGTCGCGCAGCCCGCCGCCCACCATGAGGGTCAGGCCGGGTACGTCCCGCGCTGCGCGAATCAGGTCNGAATNNACGGGTGCGTCGGCACCTGACCCTGCTTCAAGGTACAGCAGACGGAAGCCGTACATCGAGGAGGTCAAGGCATTGGCCCTGACGCGTTCAACGTCATCGGGCTGAACCAAATCGACTTTGCCAACGCGACCGACTTCCCCGCCAGGCGCCATGACGAGGTATCCTGTTGGCACCGTATCGATGTCAAATTGATCGATGTAAGGGGCGCCTCGGACCTGCTCCGAGATGAGGAAACGCGGGTCAGTGCTGTTCATGAGCATCATGAACAGGATACCGTCAGCGGCCGGAGAAAGCGCGTGCGCGCCACCAGGAAAAAGCACCACGGGAACGTNCCATTGGTCCTCGTCGCCTTCAGGATTCTGGGACGCGGCCATGGCCGCGAGATCGAGCGCGTCTTGAATCGCCGTGCAGGTGGCGTGGACCACGTCATCGGGGGTGTCTGTGGACCCCCCAACGAGGATGAGTCGCGTGCCGCGCTCGACGGCCACCAAAGCCCGGCGAGCGGCCAACTCCGACTCTTGCTTGCCGGGATCGATCAACAACGCATGGCGTGGACCGACCTTNGCCGTNACGTGAGCCAACACATCGCCGTGCTCNGAACGCATCTCGACCGGTTTTGACCACGGGGCAGAGGACGATAGCCGTTGCCGAGCCAACCACCACCATGAAACCGGATGGCACCAGCGACCACCATGGACGAACGAGGACCGCTGCGGCGCCTCATGGGCCACGTGGCGCACCGAGCCGCCACCATCCGTNTGGCCGTCTTGTGTTCNATCCTCAACAAAATCTGGGACCTTGCGCCNCCGTTGTTGATCGGTGTTGCCGTTGACGTGGTGGTGACTCAGGAGGATTCGTTGCTCGCTTCCNTCGGCATCGTCGACCCATGGCACCAATTGCTGGTGCTCGCGGCGGTCACCGTCGCCATCTGGGCGCTCGAATCCCTGTTCGAATACTGGTACGGCGTCCTTTGGCGAAACCTCGCNCANAGCGTCCAGCACGACGTGCGCATGGCNACCTTCGAACGCGTGCTGGGTCACGCCCCATCGTGGTTTGACGAACGGCGAAAGGGCGACTTGTTGGCGGTGCTTAACGACGACGTCAATCAGCTCGAACGTTTCCTCGACAAGGGTGCGAATGACCTGCTGCAGGTGGGGACCACCGTGGTGGTCGTNGGCGCGATTTTCTTCGCCATCGCTTGGGAAGTGGCCTTGCTGGCCTTCATGCCCGTCCCACTCATCCTGTGGGGCTCCTTTCGGTACCAGCGCGCTTTGGAGCCGAAGTACCTGAGCGTCCGTGACGCGGCGGGCGACCTGAACGCGTTGCTCGAAAACGACATNGGCGGCATGACCACCATCCAATCCTTCACCGCNGAACGCATCGAAGCCGGCCGNCTGACCGAACTCAGCGAAGCCTACAGATCACGAAACCGTGAGGCGATCNGGNTGTCGGCAGGCTTCGTCCCGCTGATCCGCATGGCCATCCTCGTNGGNTTCACCGGCACCTTGCTGCTCGGTGGCTGGTTNACCCTCGAAGGGNCGCTTGAAGTCGGGGCTTACTCTGTGCTGGTGTTCATGACGCAACGCTTGCTNTGGCCGCTCACTCGCCTCGGNGAAACCTTNGACCTGTACCAGCGGGCCATGGCCTCAACCGCTCGNATCCTCGACCTCATCGAAGCNCCAGACAGTTTGGTGGACGGNGACGTGGCCCCCACCCGCGAGGAGGCGAGTGCGTCCACGCTGCGCCTGGAGAACGTGACCTTTGCTCACCCGGGCCGGGAGACCGTCCTCGACGGCATCAGCGTCGACATNGAAGCGCAAACCACCGTGGGCATCGTGGGCTCGACCGGATCTGGGAAGACCACGCTCATCCGTCTGTTGATGCGGTTCATCGACCCGAGCGAGGGTGCCGTCACCTGGTGTGGGCANGACCTTCGAGAATGGTCCACGACCTCCCTNCGCTCAAACATGGCCTTGGTGGANCAACACGTGACCCTNTTTCCCACCAGCGTGATGGAAAACATTCGATACGGTCGTCCGGAGGCCAGCGATGAGGAGGTTGTGGCGGCCGCGAAGGCGGCNGAGGCTAACGCCTTCATCCAATCCTTCCCCGACGGCTACGCTACGCTGGTGGGTGAAGGAGGGCATCGCTTGTCCGGCGGCCAGCGGCAACGCTTGGCCCTGGCCAGGGCCGTGCTCAAGGACGCCCCNGTNCTCATCCTCGACGAGGCGACNTCNGCNGTNGACAACGAAACCGAAGCGGCCATCCAGCGNTCCTTGCANCACATTGCAGAGGGGCGAACCACGGTCATCATCGCCCANCGCTTGTCGACGGTACGNCACGCCGANCGCATTTTGGTCCTCGAGGGNGGNGNCGTNATCGANGCCGGNTCGCACGAGGANTTNCTCNCTNANGAAGGGCTCTACCACCGGCTTTGGTCGGTGCAAACCGGGTCGCGNTAAGGCGTCTCATGCCTTGCTGAGTGCNCCTTCAAAGGTCCANNTGCGCCAATCTTCCGGCCAAAACGCCGCAATNGGCCACCAGACCAAGGTCANNGCGATGACCAAACNGGCGGAAAGGGCGGCGCTCGGTGCTTCGACGGTCCGATGAAGAAGCCACANCATGGGCGTATGTGCCACGTAAACAGTGAGGCTGAGGCGCCCTAGGGCAGGAAGGTTTGGCGCTCGAGCCAGCCATGCACCTGTGGCCCAGAGGATCAACACACCCGTGCTGGCCGCGAGGAGGAAGGGGGCATTGGCCGGGAAGAAGGTGAGGANTGCTTGTCCATCGGGGCTGGTGGGAGCAGCCCACGGCACTCCAGTTTGGCCGGCACGGTACAACAGGAGNCCACNCACCACCACGCCNCACANGCACCAAGCGGTGCTCNGCTGGCGCATGGCGTTCCCATGTGTGCGCAGCATNACNCCGAGCCATGCCAATCCACACCAAGGGATGAGGGGGTACAGCCCGGTCAGCAACAGATGCGACACCACGTCCTGAAGTCCTCCGACCAAGACGCGTTCATCCCANACGGANGGCCCCTGNAGTGNGGGGGCCANCAGCACCACTGCGGGCAACATCGCTGCTGTCACCCGAACCACGCGTTGGACCGCTTGGGAGGGGTGCGTCCACGGCACNANGGCCAAGAGCGCGAACAGGGAGAGCACGCCAGGCGTGAAGGGGTCATACAGATGNGGNGCACAGAGGTTGACCAGCACCTGGGCTGCAANGAGCAGNCCTGCTCGCGCACACCGGGACCGCCACNGCCGAGGTTTTCCNGCNGCCCCCCAACCGGCCAACACGACGAANAGTGGGGCGGCCAAGCCGCCCAGTCCGGCCACGATGTAGCCNAGGGCTGAGGTGGAGCCAACCGATGGCGGTGGTGCCGTTGCCGCCACGTGCACCATGACCATCAGCAACACGGCAAGGCCGCGGAGGGCGTCAATGTCGTCGCGACGGGCGATGTCGGGCGCCGATGACAGGGCACCACCTCAACCTGAACGAGCTCGGACGTACTCCACCGCGTTGCGGAAGATCTGCAGTCCTTCGCCCTCCCATTCACCAAGGCTGCGCTCCTCCACCGGCACGCTGGCTTCGGCCTCTGGAGCGGTGTAACGGGTGTGGTCTGGGTGAAGCCACTTCGCGTAGATGGCTTCGGGGTGGGGCATGAGACCGAACACCAAGCCGGTGGCGTCGCATACGCCCGCGATGTTGCGCGCCGATCCATTCGGCGAGATTGGGTAAGGGAGGAGTGCGTCGGTTCGTCCTTCGCCCTTCGGGCTTGTGGGATCCACGTAACGCACCGTCAATTGGTGAGCCTCGTCCATCCGGTCAAGGACGCTCTCGTCTTCGACCACGAAGCGCCCCTCGCCATGGCGTACAGGACAGTCGATGCGTGTCAGCCCCTTGGTCCACACGCACGGGCTCTCGGGATCAAACTCGAGGGTCACCCACCTGTCCTCGTAGCGTCCGCTCTCGTTCAGGGCAAGGGAGGCGCGCTGCTCGAAATCTGGCGTTACGTCTCCGCCGGCGGGCGGGCCGGGGAGGAGGCCTGTCTTCACCAAGACCTGGAAACCGTTGCAAATGCCGATGACGGGGCCGCCGTTGGCCACGAAATCCCGCAGCGGGTCGCGAAGTGCAAAGCGGAGGCGATTGCCGAGCAACCGGCCGCTACCAAGATGGTCACCGAAGGAAAATCCGCCTGGAATGGCAAGAATGTCGTAGCCCGCAAGCACCTCTGGAGATTCGATGAGGCGATTGACGTGAAGCCGATCTGCTTCTGCTCCGACCAGCCGGAACACGGCGGCCGTTTCATGATCGCAATTGATGCCGAAGCCAAACAGTACGGCCACACGCACATCGAACATCAGCGGCCACCTCCAACGGGCAGGGCCAATGGCGCCTTCCACGCCTCAACCATCTCCTCAACTTCAAGGTCGATGAGCACGTCAAAGCCGTCTTCCACCACAAGTCGACCTCCGCTGACCACGAGTCCGATGAGGGTCAACCCGTGCTGCTCGAGGGCTTGGCACACCTCGGCCTCATGAAGGGCTTCCACGCCGATGATGATGCGTCCAAGGGATTCGCCCCAAAGCTGGCCAAACGTGTCCGCGCCGTCGAGGCCAAGACCGTCAAGGTCGATCATCGCGCCACGTCGCCCGCCGATGCACATCTCGGCCAGGGCCACGCCGAGGCCGCCTTCGGAACAGTCGTGTGCGGTCCGGATGCGCCCGGCGGCAATCTCTGCGGAAAGGGCGGCGTAGGCTTCGCGCTGCGCCACGGGGTCCTCCATGGCAGGCACAGCACCGCCGATGCCTGCTGCTTCACCCGCCTCACTGAGCATGCTGGCGACTTCCGAGGCCCCCAATTCCTGACGGCAGCGTCCGAAGAGGTAGAGGCGTTCGCCTTCTCGCTTGAGGTCCGAAGTGGCCGTCATGCGCACGTCGGGATGGTCGCCGAAGAGCGAGAACAACATGGTTGGGGGGATGGAAATCTTGTCCGCTCCCGTCCCGTAGTCGTTCTTCATCGAATCCTTGCCCGACACGCACGGCACGCGGTACGCCCGGCACATGCGCTCCAGTTCACGGTTGGCGCGAACGAGTTGAGCGAGTTTGAATCGCCCGTCGGGGGTCTTTTCGGACACGATTGGATCGGGCCAGCAGAAGTTGTCGAGCCCTGCCATCCTGTCGACGTCCACGCCCACGCAGACCGCGTTTCGTACCGCTTCGTCCACGGCAGCGACAACCATGGCGCCGGCATCGATGTCCGCGTAGCGTGGCACGATGCCGTTGCTGATCACCAGTCCGCGGCTGGAGCCNTGCANGGGTGCGATGACGGCCGCATCGNCCGGGCCGTCGCGNTCAACGCCAACAAAGGGCTTGACCGCCGTCTGAGCGATGACTTCGTGNTCGTATTGCCGCACCCAATCCTCCTTGCTGGCCACGTTCGGCCGGGCAAGAAGNCGAAGCAGCAAGGCGTTGTGATCGGCNTTCTCNGGNGGGACAAAGGCGGGATGCTCNGGTGGCGACCATACNCTCTCTAGNCGNAGNTGNGGCACACCNTCGTGAAGGAACTCGAGTGGGAGGAGGGCCACNACGTCCTCNCCGTGACGCACGAGGAAGCGCCCNTCGTCGGTGAACGTCGCCACCACGGTGGCNTCGACCTCGTGAACCGCTGCCANCGCNTCGAAGGCCTCNGCATGGTGAGGATGCACGGCCACCGTCATCCGCTCTTGGGATTCCGAGACGAGGATCTCCCATGGGGAAAGCCCGACCTGCTTGAGGGGNGCAGCCGCGAGGTCNATNTCAACGCCTCCGGTTTGCTCCGCCATTTCGCCAATNGAGGACGAAATCCCGCCTGCGCCGTTGTCGGTGATGCTGGCNATCANGCCGGCNTCACGTGCTTCCAGCAGCATNTCGAGCATCTTCTTCTGCGTGATGGGGTCGCCGATCTGCACCGCGCTCGANGGGGANTCTTCGGTCAGCTCCANCGAGGAAAAGGTCGCGCCGTGNATGCCGTCGGCGCCAATCCGCCCGCCGACCATGTAGACCAAGTCGCCNGGCTCTGCCGTCTTCGCATGCCCNGGACGGCCGTCAGGAAGCGTCGCGGGCATCAAACCAACCGTGCCGCAGTACACCAGCGGCTTGCCGATGTAACGGTCGTCGAACACGATGGCCCCATTGACCGTCGGGATGCCCGATTCGTTGCCGCCCACACGCACGCCGGCATGGACGCCACGCAGCACGCGGCTCGGGTGGAAGAGGTTGGANGGNAGGTCACCCTCCCAATTGGGTGGGCCGAAGCAGAACACGTCGGTGTTCGCGATGGGGCGAGCGCCCAATCCAGTCCCGAGAATGTCGCGGTTGACGCCCACGATGCCCGTCATCGCNCCNCCGTAGGGGTCAAGCGCNGANGGNGAATTGTGGGTCTCNGCCTTCATGCANACGCTCCANGCGTCGTCCCAGGCAATCACGCCTGAATTGTCATGGAAGACCGACAGCAGCCACGGCATCTCCTCCTGCATGTCGAGGGTGGGGCGCATGATGTGGGTCTTGAACAGCGAATCAATCTCGGTGTCCTCTCCGGTCACCTCGTCCCGATGATGGATGTGGGCGGCGAAGATCTTGTGCTTGCAATGCTCGCTCCACGTTTGCGCCAGGCACTCAAGTTCCACGTCCGTGGGCGCATGAGGCGGCAGACCGAGTGCGGTGCGCGCGGCCTGCACCTGCGGGTCCCGGTAGTGGTTCCTGATGGTCTGCATTTCCTCAAGGTTCAGGGCGAGCAAACCTTCCTCGGAGAGGCGCATCAANGCCGCGTCATCGACCTCGAGGTTCACGGCCGCTGGGGGTTGTGCTTCGACGGCAGGCCGCTCAGGATAGCCGAGTAGATTCCACCCGTTCGGACCAGGTCCGGTTTGGATCAAGGCCCGNTCGATNAGGGGATTGTGCAGCGAAGCGGCGATGTCGGCCCCGTCGGCACCGGAGGGAAGGCCGTAGAACGCGTAGGTCAAGTCCGTNGCCACGCCGACGCCCTCGATGCGCGCTTCGGTGAAGAGGGTGCGCAAGCCGTCAAGGGCTGCGCTGCCCGCGTTGTCCGTCACCCCGGGCTTGAAGCCCACNGTGATNACGAGGTCTGGGGCCTCGGGGAACAGGGTCTCGTCGCTCAGCCACGCCGAACCGAGACGGCCCACCTCGATGATGGGGTCGACGAAGAGGTCGTCCACACGCTCGCCGAGTGCTGTGGCGTCCAAGGGGCTTCGGACCACAAAGCCGCAGATAGAGCGCACCCGCTTGACGTTGAGGCCCAGGTCCTGGAGCAGGCGAGCCTTGACGACGTTGCCGCGCACGTCAACGGCTTGCCCGTCAATCCTCGGGGTCACCTCCACGCGGACGTCGTGCATGATGTTCCCCCGGTGCGGTTCTCAGGCGCTGAGCACGCTCCTTGAACACTTTGACCGACGTGCTTCCATGCGTGGTTCGCCGACAGGTGTTGAAACCACGACAAAAGCCCGAGCGTCTCATGCAGCCAAAACGACCAGAAGAGGGGGGCATCGTCTGCCCACACTGCTTTCACGTGATGACGGGCCGGGAAACTGAACCTCAGGGCAAGCGGGAAATCGTGCCAGAGCGCAGCGTAGACTGGCCGCGCTGGACCTTGGCGAGCATCCGNAACCCGGGAGATCCGCTCAACAAAGGCGCGGACGCCATCAANCAGGTGTGGTGTGGCGCNTGTGANGGGCTGATCCACACGGCNTTCCTGCCATGGCAGCCCAAGCGCACCCACTGATCAGTGGGCATGGCCCAAGCCAAGAAGCTCGGCCAACACAAGCACGACGGNCATNGCNGCCACNCCGCCGAGCACCAGNAGCANGTCGCTTGTTCCGGTCTCGGGGTCGTGAACGTNNGGAAGGGCATCAAGGGCNGCCACNTNCAACAGCGTCCCACCGGCAAACANCATGGCCAAACCGATCCAAGACGTGGGGAGACTCGACAGGAGGAAGTAGGCAAGGATGATCATCACGGGTGTTGANGCGGCAAAAATGCCCACATCTCGGTAGACCTTGAGTTCGTCTTGATGGTCGTTCAGACTGAACACGCCGAGCGTGACGGCTTCCGGAAACTTGTGAATCAGGACGGCGAACACAATCAGCAAACCAGCGGCCAAATCGCCGCTTGCCGCAGCTGCTCCAATGGCCAAGCCGTCTGTCGCGGCATGCAAGGTGATGCCGATCACGGCTGAACGGGTGGAGGTGTTGCCATGGGCGTGTGCATGGTGTTCGTGGTCGTGGAAAAGCGATGAAAACACGAACATGGAAAGAAACCCGAGGGCCAAGGCCCCGCCAAGCAAGATGGCGCTCAGTTCCTCCTCCTCTTCGCCGGAATAGGGCTCCAAGGCATCCAACAAGGCTCGGATGTCATCGATGGCCGTGGTGGCGTTGACCCGCCCCCCATCGTACTGCGCGATGATGTGTTTGAGTTGATCCTCAAAAGTCGCGTCTTCGTCATGCTCGTGGTCGCTGTGCTCACCGTGGCCGTCGCCGTACACGATGGATCGAATCTCGCTCATTGCCGTTCCAGAGGAGATTCTCCCGTCGTTGTACTCGAGCATGACAAGGGCAACAGGGCCTGAAAGCGCGTCTCCATCGCCGTGGGCGTGGCCTCCGCTCGCGGTGTGAAACCCCTCTGGGATGACCACAAAGAGGGCCGAAGCGAGCAGGAGGCCGGCAGCGACCGAGGTCGCGATGCGCATGCGGCTGTCGCTTCCGCTGAAGTTCAGTGAGCTGGGCAACAATCCTCCGAGCAAGCCCACAATAAGGGTCAGCACTGCAAACAGCAGTGCAACGCCGAACATGGTTTGGTGTGCGCTAAGGTGCGCTTATGGGCCTTGTTATTAAGCAACCGTTGCCTAATTCCTCTGGACTTGGTGCATCGTGCTCTTTTTCCCTCGGTTCTTGCGCTGCGGCAGCCGTTCGATTCGGGTCAAAATTCGGCCATCTTATTATTAATAGATGGCGCGAAGGGGCTCCATGGCGAAAGTCCTCTCGTTCAGCGTTGACGACGATCTCGACATGGAAGGCCTCGTTCAGCAAGCGGGGTACACCAACAGGAGTCGGTTCCTCCGCGATGCAGCCACCCACTACGCCGAGGTGTTGTCCAGTGGAGACCTGGTGGACCGGCCGGCCGAAGAATCGGTTGAAGGGACGCTCGTGCTGTACTACCAGCATACGGTGGCCGACAAACTTCCAGATTTCAGGCATCACGCCGAGATTTCGCTCATTTCCTCAACGCACGCCTGCATGACGGGCAGCCACACCTGCGTGGACACGCTCCACCTCTCTGGGACGGTCGGCATCATTCGAGACATCGTGAGCGGCCTCCGGCGGCTCGAGGGTGTGGATCGCGTGGCCTTTGTTGCCGCCCCATTGCGCAACGACGGATGCTGTTGAATTGCACTTGTGATCAAGGCAGCATGTTGGCTAGGAAGCGGCCGGTGTAACTGGCCTCGGTGGCGGCGACCTCTTCTGGTGTGCCCGTGGCCACGACGGTACCTCCACGACCTCCGCCCTCAGGACCGAGGTCGATGACGTGGTCCGCGCACTTCACGACGTCCAGATGGTGCTCGATGACGATCACCGTGTGGCCTTTGCCGCGCAGTTCGAGCAAGACATCCACGAGTTTCTGCACGTCACTGAACGAGAGCCCCGTGGTCGGCTCGTCAAGGATGTAGACGGTGTGCCGATTGGGCGGCCGGCGCAACTCGCTGGCCAACTTGACCCGTTGCGCTTCACCGCCCGATAGGGTCGTGGCGGGTTGACCGAGGCGAATGTAATCCAAACCGACGGCGGAAAGCGTCGCGAGGGTCCGGTGGATCTTGCGGTGGTTGGCGAAGAACTCCACCGCTTCACCGACAGGCATCTGCAGCACGTCGTGGATGGTTTTGCCCTTCCACGTAACTTCGAGGCATTCCCTCGTGTACCGCTTACCTTCGCAGTTGTCGCAGGTGATCCATACGTCTGGGAGGAAGTTCATTTCGAGTTTGATNGANCCNCCACCCTTGCACGCCTCGCAACGGCCTCCCTTCACGTTGAACGAGAAGGTCCCNGGCGTGTACCCGCGCTCCTTNGCCANGGTGGTCTTGGAGAAGAGGCTTCGAATCTCATCGAAGACCTTCGTNTAGGTGGCTGGGTTGGAACGNGGCGTGCGTCCGATGGGNGACTGNTCGATGATGATGGCTTTGTCCACTTTTTCCAGGCCTTCGATGGTCTTGTGCTTCCCNGGNACGGCNTCTGCGTTGTGCAGGTGCCGTTGGAGGGCNGGGGCNAGNATGCCTGAAATCAAGGAGGANTTGCCAGACCCTGACACGCCGGTCACNGTGGTCAGAAGACCNAGGGGGACGTCCACATCGATGCTCTGTAGGTTNTTGTGGGCGGCGCNNTTGATGCGCAGACGGTGGCCNCGCTTCGCTTTCGTGCGCTTTTCTGGAACCTNGATGNTTCGCCGACCNGCGAGGTAGTCGCCGGTCACCGACCCTTCCGTGGCCATGACCTCCACGGGTGGACCGTTGGCCACGATGGCCCCCCCCTCAAGGCCAGCTCCCGGGCCGAGGTCGCACAGCCAATCGGCTTGGCGNAGCGTGTCTTCGTCGTGTTCGACCACCACGAGGGTGTTGCCGAGGTCGGACAATTCCCGCAAGGTTTCGAGCAAGCGCTCNTTGTCCCGCTGATGCAATCCAATGGACGGTTCGTCAAGCACGTACATCACGCCCGTGAGACGTGAGCCGATTTGTGTGGCCAACCGAATCCNCTGGCTTTCGCCGCCAGACAGCGTGTTTGCCCGGCGGTCGAGGGTCAGGTAATCGAGACCAACGCTGTCAAGGAAGGAGAGGCGCGATTCGATTTCTTTGAGGATCTCTCGCCCGATGAAGAGGCTGCGTTCGTCCAGCACCTCGGCGCTGTCGGCCCAGGCCTCCGGCGGGCCCGCTTCAGCNTCCGGCCACCACGCNCGGACCAGTGACAGNGCTTCGTGAACCGCGGCCATCGAAATTTCCGGTAAACGAAGGCCGCCCACCGTGACGCTCCGCGCNGCGGGGTTGAGCTTCTCTCCATGACATGACGGGCATGGAAGATCGGTCATGCACGCGATAAGTCGGGCACGGGTGCGTTCAGACGTGGTCTCGGTGTAGGTCTTCTCAAGGCGAGCGATGATGCCCTCCCAGGGNCGGTTCATCTGGTAGATCGAGCCGTTGTCCGATTCGAAGTGGAAGTGGATGACCGTGGAGCCGGAGCCGTGAAGCAAAATGTCCCGATGGTCCTCATCGAGCAANTCNAACGGCGTGCGTGTCGGNATCCCGTAGTGTTCAGCGACCTGAATCATGAGGCGNTTGTACCAGGCCGGCGACATCGATTGNCGCCATGGNAGNACNGCNCCNTGCTCGATGGTCAAGGTGCCGTCCACCACCAAATCTTCGCTGAAGCGTCGCTGCACGCCAATGCCTTGGCAATCGGGGCACGCACCAAGCGGNGAGTTGAATGAAAAGACNCGGGGGGAAAGTTCGGGCATGAANGCCCCGTGTTCTGGACANGCGAAATCTTCCGACCATGCGATGGTNTCGCCAGCNGGTGTTGAGCGCGCACGGCTGCCTTCGCTCAATTCGGCCTCGTCGTCTGGAGCCTCGAGGCTCTCCACCTGCACGCTGCCAGAGCCCAGACGGAGCGCTTGTTCNACCGCTTCGGTCAAGCGCTGACGACGGTCGCGGGTGCAGCGAAGTCGATCGATGCGCACNTCGACGTCGTGGCGGTAGGCCTTGTCCAAGGTCGGCGGGGCTTCGAAATCGGCCTCGTGACCGTTGACCCGTCCAGCCAACAGCCCCTGTTCGACGAGTTGNCGNAAGAGGTCCGCNTGGGTGCCTTTCCGGGCACGCACAACAGGGCTCCACACCGCCACAGCGTGGCCCTCCANNTGCCACAGGACATCGTCCACAATCTCCTGAACAGTACGTCGAGCCACTTCACGTCCACACTCCGGGCAGTGGGGTTTACCCACGCGGGCCCAAAGCAGGCGGAGGTAATCCTGAATCTCGGTGACCGTGGCTACGGTCGAGCGAGGGTTGTGCGAACCCTGCTTTTGATCGATGGAGATGGCGGGAGAGAGCCCCTCGATGCCGTCACAATCGGCTTTCTTCATCTGCCCGATGAACTGACGCGCGTAGGAGGAGAGCGATTCCACGTATCGGCGCTGACCCTCAGCATACAGCGTGTCAAAAGCCAAGGAAGATTTTCCCGAGCCAGAAACGCCGCTCACGACCACAAAGCAGCCGCGTGGAAGGCGGACGTCCACGTCTTGCAGGTTGTGGGTCCGTGCCCCACGGACCTCAATCCACCCTGCATCGCCTGGGTTGGACATGGCCCTCGGGCGAAGTTTTGGTCAACGGTTCTTGAATCCCTGCCTGTCGCTCAGGTAACGAAGGGAACAGGGGCTTCGAAACGAACGGGTTCTTCCGACTCAGGATGGAGGAATTCCAAGGCGAAAGCATGCAGGGCGACGCGTCCGAGTGGATCCGCCGTCGCTCCATGCAAGGCGTCGCCGACGATGGGGCAGCCCAGTTTTCGCATCGCCATCCGGATCTGGTGCCGGCGGCCGGTCTCGATGAGCAATTCCACATCGGCCACCAAACCGTCTTCGTCGAGGACGCGGTAATGTGTGATGGCTTCACGTGCACCGCGGAACCCTGACTTGACCTCACGCACGTTCAGGTGGGCGTCTTCCACCAAATGAGCAACAACTGTCCCGTATTCGGCCTCCGGACAACCTTCGGTCAAAGCACGGTAGATGCGGTGCACGTCGCGGTCCGCAAATTGCCGTTGCAGGTCGTCCTTGTGACGCGCGTGGCGGGCGAAGACCATGACGCCCGAGGTTTCCCGATCCAAGCGGTGGACCACATGCACCCAAGCCCGCTCGCCGTGATTGGCACGAACGTGGGCCACGCAGCGGCTGTGAAGCGTGTCGTCCTCCATCTTGTTCGTCGCAACAGAAAGCAGACC
>NZMM01000033.1 GCA_002694585.1 Methanobacteriota archaeon | reverse complement strand
TCCTTCACCGCCACGGCGCAGAACATGAGCCTGCCCGCGTGGTCCTTCGCCACGCCCAACGGCAGCGGCACCTACTGTGCGGCCGTGGACCTGTACACCAGCTCGATGGTGCAGATGATCGGCGACAGCGATTGCTTCACCCTCACCTTCGACAACGACGGCGACGGCATCGCGAACGAGTACGACCTCTGCCCGAACACCCCGCTTGGAGCAACGGTGGACATGGACGGCTGTGCCCTCAGTCAGAAGGACACCGACGGCGACGGCTACAACGATTCCGTGGACATGTTCCCCAACAACCCGGACCAGCACTGGGACACCGACGGTGACGGATACGGTGACAACAGCGCCGGCAACGGCGGTGACGCCTATCCGGCGGACGCCAGCCAGTGGGCCGACAGCGACGGCGACGGATACGGCGACAACGCCTCCGGCACCAACGGCGATNCCTTCCCGCTCGACAGCACGCAATGGGCCGACAGCGACGGTGACGGATACGGNGACAACCCGAACGGCAACAACCCCGACCTGTGGCCGANCGACAGCAGCCAGTGGGCCGACAGCGACGGTGANGGATACGGCGACAACCCCTCCGGCACACAGGGCGACGCTTTCCCCAATGACGCCACCCAGTGGCAGGACAGCGACGGCGACGGTTACGGTGACAACCCTGCCGGCAACGATGCCGACCTGTGGCCCAACGACAACACCCAGTGGAAGGACGACGACGGCGACGGATACGGCGACAACCCCTCCGGCACCGACGGTGACGCCTTCCCAAGCGACGGCACCCAGTGGAAGGACCGCGACGGTGACGGATACGGCGACAACGCCGCGGGCAACAACGCCGATGCCTTCCCTGACGACGGCACCCAGTGGGCCGACCGCGACGGCGACGGATACGGCGACAACGCCGCGGGAATGAGCGCCGACGCCTTCCCAGACGACGCCACCCAGTGGGCGGACCGTGACGGCGACGGATACGGCGACAACATCAACGGAAACACNCCAGATCACTGTCCCGATACGCCCCAAGGCGAAGCCGTGGACGAGAAGGGNTGCGCAACGGTCGAACTCGACGAAGACAACGACGGCGTGACCGACGACCTCGACGTNTGCCCNCAGACCAACGCCACGATGAGCGTGGACGGCTTCGGCTGCGCCGAAGACCAGAAGGACGGTGACCTCGACGGTGTGGTCAACCTCTACGACGCCTGCCCTGACACGCCACCCGGCCGAACCGTCGATGCTGCGGGTTGTGCGGCGGTTGAGCTCGACACCGACAACGACGGCATCAACGACGCTCGCGACCAGTGCCCCACCACGACGCCCGGCATGAGCGTCAACGGCGAAGGCTGTGCGGCCNACGAGCGCGACGCGGACANGGACGGCGTGACCGACGCCGACGACCTCTGCGACTACACCGACGCGGGTGAGGAGGTCGACGACCAAGGCTGCGCGTCCAACCAGCGNGACACCGATAACGACGGCGTGACCGACGCGGCGGACGTNTGCAGCGGCACCCTNGCCGGCAGCACGGTCGANGGCGTCGGATGTGCCGACTACCAACTTGACGCGGACGGCGACATGATCTCCGACAGCGTGGACCAATGCGACGCCACGCCGGCGGGNGAAGCGGTCGACCAGGTCGGCTGCAGNGACTCACAGAAGGACGANGACGGCGACGGTCGCAGTGACGCTGTGGACTTGTGTCCAGGCACGCCTGCGGGTACCGTCGCGGACATCTTCGGATGCGTGCCCTCGCAACTTGACAGCGACAACGACACCGTGACCGATGACCTCGACCGCTGCCCGATGACGAACAGCACCGCGGTGGTCAACGCTGACGGCTGCGCCCTCTACCAACTGGACACCGACAACGACGGCGTGACCGACGACCTCGACGCCTTCCCCGACAACGCCACGGCCGACAGCGACCGTGACGGNGACGGCGTGGCGGACCAGTTCGANGCGTACCCCGACGACGGTCTGCGTTCCACCCTCGAGCCTGAGCGCAACAGCACCGGGCTGATNCTCGGCGTGATCGCCCTCTTGGCCATCGCTGGCCTTGCCGCGCTTCTCGTGGTCCGCCGCGAGGGCGCAACGGTCGCCACCGGCTTGAGCGCGACCGCCGACGTTGACACAATGGCCGAGGCCACCTTCGGGGCCGAGGACAAGGCGCTGCCTGAACTCCAAGAGAACGCCGGCGCAGTCACCTGGGAGGAGAATGGCGTGCATTGGAACAGGGATGTTCAGGGCAACCTTACGTACTGGGACGCAACCTCAGAGNCGTGGGTTCCGTACCAAGGATGAGTGAACCTGCCTCGTTGAGTCTTGTTGACGACGAGCGGGCGGAGTTTGGGGTCAGCGCGCTNATGTTCCTTTCCGTGGTGCTGGTCAGCACCAGCATCCTCAGCACCTTCCTGCTCTCCATCGCGGAGCGCACCATGGTGGACGGACGGGAAACGGCCCACAGCCAGGCTGACGTCGTCAACGGCATCATTTCCGTGACCTACATNGAGATCAGTGCGTTGAACGACCCTGGGGGTGGCGACCAACTTCACATGGGCTTTGAATTCCCATACCTCGTTGGAGAAATTCCCGACACCGCCGTTCGGTGGGTCCTGATGTGTTCCACCGGAACCGGCAACCTCGAAGAAGTGGCCTACACCACCGGAGATTTCGAAGCAGCAACGTCCGTCACGGACGACGGGGTTACGGTCGGCAGCTTGGACCAGTTCGATTCAAGCGGAGTCTATCACATGTTCATGGTCATCAATGGAGCCACAGGAGAATGTGACCTCGATGCGAATACTGACGCCCAATTGGTCATCGTTATTGAGAAAGGGCGTACGTTCCAGACCCGAATTCAACTCGGAAGCAGTCCTTCCGTCGGCGACCAATTGTTGTGAGGTGAAGCGATGCAACGGGCCAAACACAACGACGAAGCCGCGATTGGCATTGATTTGATGATCACCTACGTTGGCATCGTCATCATGATGATTGTCGTGGGCTCAACGGCCGTCAGCATGGTCGAAAAAATGGTCCAGCAAACTCAGCACACGGCCTTGGACGCCAACAAAGAAGCCGGCACCAAGATGATCGTGGTTGGGGCTTGGGTTGAGGACGGTTGGGACGATTATCTCATCATGATTGAGTACCAAAGTCAGGGAAAAAACGTCCTCGCTGAGGACGTTGAATGGACCCTCTGGTGCGTTGAAGACGGCGACACCATCCACTACAGAAGCGGCACCATCGACGACTGGATCTCAGGCCCAAACATACCGGGAGGTCGAGGTTCCATCTGGGAGGTTGGCACTGACCCGAGCGACACCGTGACCGAACTCGAATCGGGTGCGCGTTACTTCTTCGGCATCGATGCAGGAACAAACACAAACACCAACGGAAGAGAATGTGGACCGAGCTTCCTCGTTGCAGAGGGCATCACTGCCACACTCACGGTCAACCTCCCTGATGGAGGTTCAAACACGCAAATCCTCCATGTTCCAAGGCTTGAGGTGGGCGCTCCAGACATCTGAGCACGAAGCCCGAAGCGTTGTATCTTGAGTTTCCTGAACGCCACACAACGTCTTGCACACGTTAGCCCTCAAGCAGGCTCCTTCGAAGGCACATTTCAGGCGTTACTCTTCTTCGGTCTTCTTGCTGTCGGCAATCATCTTGTTGATCATCGCGTCCTTCTCGGCCGCGAGTTTCTTCCGATACTCCCTGCGCTCTCCGCTGCGGTGGACAAGGGCCAGAAGGAGCACGGCGACCCAGAAGAGCATGAACAGCGTGAACAGTTCTGGACCCTCATCGGCCGGCGGCAACGGCTTGGCGGAAGCATCCACACAGGCGCCGTCCACCAAGATGAAGTCAGCGCTGGGATATGAGGACGCGTCCAGCGGGTCGCTGCCGCACGCAGCCTCGATGGTGTCGTTCCATCCGTCATCGTCGTCGTCAAGGTCGCCGCGCATCGGTCCAAAGCCGTCAGGGTCGCTGTCGGCAAGACCGTCGCCGTCGGAGTCCGTCGCGTACGTGAAGGTGACCTCCACCTCGATGATGCGCCCGTAGCCGACCTCCGTGGCGAAGACGGTGTGGGTGGAGGACGGGCGCTCCACGTCGCTGTCCTGCACCACGCCCGTGATGCTGCCGTCGGTGGCGTTGAACAGCAGACCCTCCGGCAGCGCCGGCTCGATCGTCCACGCCTCAAGGGCCGCGTCGAGGACGACGGCGTCGAAGCGCGCCGGGTGGCCAAAGAGGATCACGCCCGTGCTGGCGTCAGAGACGTTGGTGTAGGACAGCTCAGGCTGCAGCAGCGCGTCGCACGCCCCGTCGCCGTCGATGTCGACCGGAATCGACGTGGCGTTCATCGGGTCCGAGGAACACGCGAGTTCCTCCTGCGTGGAATACCCGTCACCGTCAGGATCCGCTTCGAGCGCATCGCACAGGCCGTCACCGTCGGTGTCCACCGGCACGTCGCTCGCGTTGGTGGGATCGGCACCGCACGACACTTCCTCGGCGTCGTCCCAGGTGTCGGCGTCGGTGTCGACGACGAGTGGGTTTGTACCGATGTCGTCGGGCCCGAGGAAGACGCCCGTGTTGGTTTCGAACACGTCGAGCAAGCCGTCGTTGTCGTCGTCCAAGTCCTCGATAAGCGCGCCCAGGTAGCCCTCCGGGAGCGCGTTGGGCATGCCGTCGTCGTCGGTGTCGAGCAGCACGGTGATGGTCAGGTTCCACGGCACCGCCACGCCGGTGGCGTTGGTCCACACCGTCCACGTCATCGCTTCTGCAGGCGTGGTCGGCGTGCCGGTGATGCGCCCGAGGACGTCGCTGAACACCAGGCCATCGGGCAAATCGGGCTCAATCGCCCACGTGTCCACGCTGCCGTACAGCACGAAAGGCTGCCACGACGGCATCGCGTCGCCGGCGATGAGCACGAGGTCTTCGGCGTAGAGCAACCTTGGCGTCTGGCTGATGACCTCGAGGCTGAAGGTGGCCGAGGTCGAGCCACCGCTGTTGTTCGCCCAGACCGTGTAGGTGCGGTTGCTCCAGACCTCTTCGGCCATGCCCCACACCGTTCCATTGGTGGTGCTGAAGAACAGGCCCTGCGGCAAGGCCTCACTGAGGACCCACGAGGTGATGTCGCCCGGCCCTTCGAGGGTCGGGACAAGCGGCATGTCGTTGCTGGACTCCATCACCACGAGGGTCAGGTGCTCCGGCGTGTAGGACAGCGTCGGCACCTGATCGACCACGGAGAGGGTCACCGTCGCGGTGGACGAACCACCG
>NZMM01000032.1 GCA_002694585.1 Methanobacteriota archaeon | reverse complement strand
GGCCTCCATGGGCGAGCCTCGGCGCCTGACCCATATGAGGGCGCCGTTTTGTGATGGGACGAATTTTGACGATTTTCAATTGAATTTACAACATTTTTGGCCGAATTTCGCCCCATATCGAGTCAAATCACGCGTCGCAGGAAGCAGATCCGTCAACGAGCCGTTCAGGATGAATGGATTTTATTCTGATTTCAATTGATATTCTTGTCAGATTGAAACAAAAGCATGCCTCCACGCAGTTACCAGAATGGATTATGCGACATGCCGATTGTCATGATTCTTCAATTGATGTAGGGTTTCTTTTGCCTCATTCTCAATTGAACAGTTACATTATCCGTCGAAGACATTAAGAGTCCCCCTCATCACAGGTCGTGCAACGGGAAGGGAGAACATGGCACCAACAGACTACCACATTCAGGAGCTGATGCAACGAGATGTGTACGTGAAAGACACAAAGGTGGGCACCATCATTGGGGAGCGCCACCATCCGAACGAATCGCGCGTTCGATCCATGCGCATGCTGGTCGAAACGGACGTGGCTGGCGAATTCATGCGCAAGCCGGCTGAGTATGCGCCGCTCCCCAAGGAATTGGTGCACAGCATCAACGACGACGGCTCGGTCCGGCTCTCCAAATCCATGCGCGAATTGCAGCGCCGCTGGCGCAACACGGTGCGCATCGACGAGCAACTCTACGCGCCCGACGAAATGCTCGACCGCGCGGTCCTGGACAACCAGGGCAACGAGGTGGGCATCATCACGGGACTGCTCAAGGTCAAGCGGACCTACAAGGGGTTCATCGTCACCTTGCGCATTGGCGTGCAACAGCGCTTCGATCTTGGCGAGACCATCCGGCTGCCCCTCACGGCCATCGCCCGGACGCGCGACCGTCTAGACGAAGTCGTGCTGGGTCGCACCTTCGAACGTGCCATGCAGTTGCCGTCCTACATCGCGCTCAACGAGATGGACGCCTCGGAATTTGAGTGAATGCCTCACCGTCATCCTTTTGATGGCAGGTCAGGTCGACGGCTTGCCCAAGCGCGGGTAGCTTAGTCGGTTGGAGCACCCGGCTGATAACCGGGAGGTCGCAGGTTCGAGTCCTGCCTCGCGCACTCCAGTCCCTTCACGGGAAAGCCCTTCAAGCGCCGGCCGAAGGGAGTCACGTGGCGGTCGTCTCAAGCAGCAACGCGCGGGCCATCGCGGAGGAGCTGGCCAGCAGTCTCGGGTGGGCTCACATCCCCGCCGAGTCCCGCAGATTCCCCGACACCGAAGGCTACGTTCGCATGCCTGAGGAGCACATCGAAGCCATCCGGAACGAACCCGTGGTGGTGGTCTCCAACACCTTCCCCGACGCAGGCATCGTCGAAACGCTGTTGCTGCTCGACCTGATTCGAGACCTGCGAGCGGGTCGAATGGAAAATTTGCGAAATATCGGCCCCCAGGCCATGGATGACGTCGGAACTGGCGTGATTTTGGCGATCCCGTATTACGGGTACGCCCGTCAAGACAAGCGATTCAAGCCCGGTGAGCCGATTTCAGCCAGAGCCATCGGCCGTTTGCTCGCCTCGCATTGCGACGCGATGGTGGTCCTCGACCTCCACGCACCGGCCGTCCTCGAGGACCTGCCTGTCCCCGTGGCCTTCACCACCGCGATGCCAGAACTCGCCGCGCATCTGCAGGACACGGTCCAGCCGGATTTCGTGCTCTCCCCCGACAAAGGCGCCATCGATCGGGCCTCTGCCGTGGCCGAGGCCATCGGCTGCGGATTTTCCTATCTGGAGAAGACGCGCATCGACGCGCGCACCATCGTCCACAAGGCGAAAGATCTGGACGTGGACGGCAAGGTCGTGGCCATCGTTGACGACATGATCGCCACCGGCGGTACCATTTGTCGTGCGGCTGATGCCCTCCGCGCCCAAGGCGCCACCGCCGTGCATGCGGCCTGCTGCCACGGCCTGTTCACGGGCGGAGCCATCCATCGATTGTCGAGCTTCGTGGATGGCGTGCACGCCACGGGAAGCCTGCCCAACCCACGCGGCGTCATTCAGGGTGGCCCTGCGCTTGCTCGGGGCGTCCATTCCATCCTCGACACGTGGACGTGAGCGTCGCAGACGTGTTCCGGTGCGTTTATATCCGGACCACGTGGCGCACGGCTTACCTACACGAGGAGGATATCCGATGAGTGTGCACGTGCGATACGAGACCCCCGAAGACGTCAGCAACAAGATCTACGAACTGGTGCAAGCCTGCAACGGCGGCCGCATCAAGCGCGGATCGAACGAAGTGACCAAAGTCGCTCTCCGCAAGACCGCAGCCTTCGTCGTGCTCGCCGAGGACGTCAACCCTCCCGAGCTCGTCAACCACATCCCGCTCATCTGTGACGACAACAGCATCCCCTTCGGCTACGTGCCTTCGCAGGAATTCTTGGCCAAAGAAGCAGGCATGGAAACCGGTGTGAAAGCCGCAAGCCTCGCCATCATGGACGTGCCCAAGGCCGCCCAGGAAATGCTCGATGAAGTGCTCGAACTCATCAAGGGCCTGCGGGCTTGAATTGAGGGATTCACATGAGCGAAGAACTCGGAGGATGGCCCGCAGAGGTCGTCGAGGTTGTCGGTCGGACCGGCATGACCGGTGAAGCCACTCAGGTCAAGGTCCGTGTCAACGACGCCCCAAACCCCCGCGACGTCGGTCGCATCATCACGCGCAACGTGCTCGGTCCCGTTCGCGTCGGTGACATCCTGATGCTCAAGGATACGGGTCGCGAGGCCCGCAAGCTGAACGCGAGGTGAACCTGATGCCAGAACGACGTGTGTGCAGTTTCTCTGGAGACGAGATCGAGCCCGGCACGGGTACGATGTACGTTCGACGTGACGGGAGCATCTTGTGGTTCAAGAACTCCAAGGCCCGCAAGAACATGGTCCACCTCAAGCGCAACGCGCGCCGTGTCAAGTGGACCCGTCACTTCGTGAAGGGCGGCATCCAGTGAGCCACCGGCCATAGGATGCTTCTTGAAGGTCAGCCCGGTCGCCGGGTCAGGTGAAAACCATGCAGACCACGTACGTCATGATCAAGCCCGACGGTGTCCAGCGCGGCCTCGTCGGTGAAATCGTCAACCGATTCGAACGCAAGGGACTTCAGCTCGTGGGCATGAAGTCCATGATCCCCGACCAAACCATCGCACGCACCCATTACGCCGTGCACGCTGAGCGCCCCTTCTTTGAAGGCCTCATCAGCTTCGTGACCTCCGGCCCAGTGGTGTGCATGGCCTGGCGTGGCGTCGATGCCATCGCCGTCGCCCGCCGTCTCATTGGCTCCACCAACGGTCGTGAAGCCGACCCCGGCACCATCCGTGGTGATTACGGCATGGACATGGGCTACAACATGATTCACGGTTCCGACGGCGAGGACACCGCTGCGGCAGAACTGGCCCTCTGGTTCCCTGAGGGCGTCATGGAGTGGACCCAAGACGGCCAGCGCTGGGTCTACGAATGACCGGGGTGAAGGGGGATGTCTGACGAGGCGGAATCACCCGCCCCTGAAGAGGAAACCCCAGAGCGCGGTGAAAACCGACAACCGATCGTCAGCGTGCTCGGCCACGTTGACCACGGCAAGACCAGCCTTCTCGACTTGGTCCGCTCCATCGGCGTGGACCGCCAGGCCTCGGTCATGGACCGGGAGGTGGGTGGCATCACGCAACACATCGGCGCCACCGAGGTTCCCGCTGCGGTGCTGAACGACACCTGCGCAGCGATGATGGGCGGACGGAGCTTCAAGTCCCCCGGCCTCCTGTTCATCGACACCCCTGGCCACCACTCGTTCACGTCACTCCGCTCCCGTGGGGGGCAGTTGGCCGACATCGCCATCCTCGTGGTGGACATCATGGAAGGCCTTCAGCCTCAAACCATCGAGAGCCTGGAAATTCTCCGTCGCACGCGGACCCCCTTCGTGGTGGCGGGCAACAAAGTCGACCGTTTGCACGGATGGTCGTCGGAGCAAGGGCGTGCTTTCATCGCGTCCTTCCATGACCAGCGCAAAGACGTCCAAGCGCTCTTCGAGGACCGCTTCTGGAAGCTCGTCGGCATGTTCGGTGAACATGGATTCAACCTCGAGCGCTATGACCGCATCAAGGATTTCCGTACCGATGTGGCCTTGGTGCCCATGTCGGCCAAGGAGGGAGAAGGGCTTCAGGATCTCTTGACGGTGACCGTCGGGCTGGCTGAGCGCTTCCTTGAGGACCGGTTGACGGACACCCTCGGCGACGCTGAAGGCACCATTCTAGAGATGAAGGACGAGGTCGGGATGAGCAAAACCATCGATGTCATCCTCTCACGGGGCGTCCTGCAGACGGGCGACCGCATCGTGTTCGCCACCTCAGACGGCCCTGCCACGACGCGCATCAAGGGCCTGAAGCGCCCGCGCGGGATGGCAGAGATGCGTGACGCGGGCGATCGATGGGAAAGCGTCGACATCGTTGAAGCCGCGTGTGGCGTCAAAATCGTCGCCCAAGGCCTTGAGCGTGCCTTGGCGGGAACCACCGTTCGATTGGCCAAGGACGATGAAGCCCTCGAGGCAGCGATCGCGGCGTGCCATGAAGAATGCCGGGTCGACATCGATTTGCAAGAAGAGGGTGTGGTCATCAAAGCCGACACCATTGGTGGCCTGGAAGCCTTGGCCTTCGAACTTGGGCAATTGGACATCCCCATTCGCATGGCCACGGTCGGCCCGGTGAACAAGCGGGACATCCTCACCGCTGAATCCGCAAAAGACCCACTCAACCGCATCATTGCGGGTTTCTCGATCGCGCCCAACCGTGAGGTAGCAGACCGCCTGACGGCGGAAGATGCAACGGTGAAGTTCGTGGCTGGGGAGATCATCTACCACATCATCGAGGAAATCGAAACGTGGCGAGCAGAGACCAAGGCCGCAGCAGAAGCCGCTGCGCGTGAGGATTTGGTCCACCCCGGCCGCTTGCTCTACCTTGAGAACCACACCTTCCGTGGACGCGACCCCGCCATCATTGGCGTCAGGGTCATCGGAGGCCGCGTTCACATTGGCCAGCGCCTCATGCGCCCCGACGGCTCACAGGTTGGGCAGGTGAAATCCCTTCGAACGAGGGACAGCGAAGACGTCCGAGAAGCAAACCAGGGCGACGAGGTCGCCTGCGCAATCCAAGGTCCAACGGTCGGACGGCACATCAAGGAGGGCGATGAATTCCTTGTGGACGTGCCGGAATCGCATGCTCGACGCCTCCGAAAAGTGGAGTTGACGGCCGTTGAAGAGGAAATTCTCGAAGAAATCGTGCGCCTGCATCGAAAAGAGAATCATTTCTGGGCCCGTTGAGTGATGCACGGGTGACGTCGCCCGCAAGCACGTTCAAATATGGATGGACAGGCCTAGGATGGTGAATAGGTGATAGGATGCAGGCCGCCGATGCGAACACCGCGAAAATCATCAGCACCGTTTCCCAGATTGCGAACGACCTCATGAGCGAGGTCGGCAAGGTCATCATTGGGAAGGAAGAGAATCTCCGACGCGTCAGCGTGGGCATCCTCTCAAACGGCAACATGCTGCTTGAGGACTTTCCCGGTCTTGCAAAGACCCTGCTTGCAAACACCTTCGCCCGGGCCCTTGGATGCAAATTCAAGCGTGTGCAGTTCACGCCTGACCTGCTGCCCTCGGACATCATGGGGACCTACATGTACGACCAGAAATCTGGCGACTTCAAGCTCCGTGCCGGACCCCTGTTCTCCAACATCCTCCTCGCTGACGAGATCAACCGTGCTCCTCCGAAGACCCAAGCGGCCCTGCTCGAAGCCATGGAAGAAAAGCAGGTGACCATCGAAGGCATCACCCACAAACTCCCAGCGCCGTTCGTGGTGCTGGCCACCCAGAACCCCATCGAGCAAGAAGGAACCTACCCGCTGCCCGAGGCCCAGATGGACCGTTTCCTGATGAAGATGAGCATGGGCTATCCCGACCGCGCAGAAGAAAAGGCAATCCTCGCCCGTCGAAAGATGCGCGGGAAGGACGACCACGAGGTGGCTCAGGTCACGGAACCCAAGAAGGTCGTCGCCATGCAGCGCGCGCTCGAGGGCGTTCACGTCGACCCGTCCATCCTCGCCTACATCGTCGAAATCGTGCAGCGCACGCGCGAAGACCACCGCGTGGTCAACGGCGCATCGCCCCGTGCATCCCAGGCCCTCTTCAAGACCGGTCGAGCCTCTGCGGCCATCGCAGGACGCACGTACGTGGTGCCTGACGACATCAAGAGCGTCGCGATGCAGGTCATCAGCCACAGGATCGTCATGAAACCCGAAGCCAAGATTCGAGGCATTACCGGCGGTCACATCGTTCGTAAGATCCTGAGCGAAGTCCCCGTGCCCGTCGTTCAGCCCGTTTGATGCGGATTGAGGCCGGGGTTGATAGGGGAGAGCCGAAGTTTCCTGTCTCGGGAGTGAAGGCATGGACCCCTACAAGATGGTCATCGCGGTCGCCAACCAAAAGGGCGGTTGCGCGAAAACCACCACGGCGGTCAACCTCGCTGCAGCCCTCGCTCGTGGGCATCAAAAAATGGGCTTGCCACCGGCGAAGGTGCTGCTCATCGACTTGGACCCGCAAGGGAACTGCGCCACGTCCTTTGGCATCGAAAAGAAGCGCGTCAAGAAGACGGCCTACGATCTGCTGACCAACGACCTTGGCGAGGAACTCCCCCTCATGGAGGAGTACCTCATCGGTCCAGAAGACCTCACAGCGTCCATGCGGAACGCGTGGATGCTTCGCAACGAAAAAGGCCGCCCGCCAGCGACCCTGACCACCGAGAACCTCTGGCTTTTGCCCAGCGACATCCACCTCTCTGGAGCTGAAATCGAGCTGTCCCACAAGATTGGCCGGGAAACCCGGCTCAAGGAAGCCCTCGCACCCATCATCGACCATTTCGACTACATCATCATCGACACGCCACCTTCCCTCGGCTTGCTCTCCATCAACGCCCTCAGTGCGGCCAATTGGGTGATGGTCCCGGTGCAAGCCGAGTACTACTCATTGGAAGGATTCAGCATGCTGATGAACTCGGTCAAGATGATCCAGCGCAGGATCAACCGGAACCTGAAGATCTTCGGCGTGGTCATGACCATGGTGGACGCCCGCTCGAAGCTCTCCAGGCACGTGTGCGATCAAGTGGCTTTGAGCATCCCGAACAAGCTGTTCAGCACCTCCATTCGACGCTTGGTCAACGTCGCTGAGGCACCGTGGTCGGGAGCGCCCACGGTCCTGCTCAACAAGCCGACCTCTTCCGGGGCAGGTGCCGGTTCCCTCGAATACTGGACCTTGGCTCGGGAATTCCATCGACGCGTACAGGACATGCGCCGCGATTTCGGCGTCCGTGACCCGTCCCGCGTGTCCCTTGAAGCACAGGGCCGCCGCTAAACCGAAAGGGTCCGCAAATCGCATTTCTTCGGATTTGGCCCTCGCGCGGCTTAAGTAGCGCAGAGAGGGCAGGAACCAACGGGATGCACGATGACAGCGAAGGGAATGACCTCCGTAAGCGTGAGCTACGAAGTACGAAGACAGTTGAACACCTTGCGCTCACTGGGCGGTTACAAGAGCGTGAATGAGGTCCTGCTGGACCTCATCCGTCACCAGCGCATGGCGCGCATGGACGGCAGCCTTGAGCTGCTCCGAGAGCGCGCGAAGGCCACCGCTGATGTCGACGTTGATCACCTCGTCGAGCGGCTGAACCTCGCTCCCTTCAGGGTGTGAACGCCATGATGAGTTGGAAGCCACCTCGGGTGGCCTTCGAGACACGTCATCTCGTCAAGGCCCTCTTTGATTCGACCACGCCTGAAGCCGAACTGATGAATGTCGCCGCACGCGGTGACGTGGAAATCACCGCCTCCCGCAGCGCTTGGAACGGCGTGTTGTGGCTCATTCAAAGCACGGTGAAGGAAGGAGGACGGCCCCTCTACTCCGGTGAGGAACTGGCCAAGTTGCGAGCGGATTTGCCCGTGCAGTGGTCTTGATCAGGCGTCCTGATTCTGCTCGAGCCACTGATGGCCGTACCATTTCCATTGATCCATCGTCCATCCGTCCGGCAAACCACCNTCGGGGACCGGTGGGGCTTCCCGCTCGGGTTCACCTTCCGGTTGGGCGGATGCATCATCCGCAACCTCGGGGGCCGCGTCCTCGTCCACTGATGTGACCTCGTCGGTCTGAAGCACGACGTCCTCGACCATCGACGTGACTTCAGGCATGTCCTCCACAACCGTCTCATCCGCTTCCGCGGGAGCCNCCGCGTCATCATCGTTCCACAAGTCGTCGTCAAGGCCTCCGCTGGCGGAGAGCCCCGCCTTGCCCGTCAGCGCTTCTTCGTTCGCCGAACCGTCGAACGCAAAGGCGTCGAAGGCCTTCTCTTCAGAGGGACGCTTGGCACGNTTTGTCATGGCACCGAAGAGCACCACCACGACCGAGCAGACCACAAAGACGCCTGCAGCAACCATGCCGACTTCTGTGACCAAGGCCATGTCCAAGCCGCCGCTGGACGAACCGCCTGCAAGGCTCTGGTTCCAGTAGTTGTAGCTCATCCTGTTGCGCTCCGTTTCGTTCAGCGTGGACAGGTACTCCTGGTATTCTGTGCTCCTCCAGCCGAGGCACACCTCCCGTAGGTCATCGAAACTGAGCAAACAGTGGTCCTCGATGTCGATGACCAGCGGATTGGTGTCGTTGTAATCGGCGTTGGCGCCAACGCCGTCTCCGTCGAGATCCATGTGTTCGTCAGGGTTGGCATCCATCCCTTCGCCCACTTCCGAAGCGTCGGCCCATCCGTCACCGTCCAAGTCAGGGCAACCGTAGTGGNCTTCGCTGACGTACCGCGTGGTGGCCCCAAGTTCTGGCACCAAGGCCCGGAGGGACGTCCCCGCTGCGGTCAGGCAAGCATCNGGCGTCGTNCCGTCNGGNTTGTCNCCNTACCCNTCTCCGTCAAAGTCCNCCCACTGGGTTCNATCCGTCGGGAAGGCATCTGCACCTTGGGCCACCAACCAATTGGCGTCTGGATCGGACCANCCGTCCAAGTCCTGGTCTGGACAGCCACGTCGATCGTTCGANGAGAATCCGTTNGCATCAGGGCAATCGTCNGGGCGGACGCCGNTTGCTGAATCGCCGAAGCCGTCCCGATCACGATCCGACCATTGGGTCGGATCNTCTGGGAAAGCGTCGCCGTCTGGATCGTCTTGGTTGTCGCCCACACCATCGCCGTCAGCGTCTTCCCACTGATCTGCATCGTCTGGGAAGGCGTCTCCATTTGTGCCGTCGGCCTCGTCACCGTAGCCGTCGCCGTCACGGTCCGACCACTGCGTGGGGTCGTTGGGGAAGGCGTCACCGCCTGATAGGTCGGTGTTGTCTCCNTAGCCNTCACCGTCGCTGTCCGTGGTTTGTCCTGCATCGTCCGGGAAGTCATCCGTTGCATCGGCCACGCCGTCCCCGTCTGCATCGAGGTCCAACAAACGAACGCGCGTGCTGGTCGAGGTGATGCTGACCAAATGGACGGTCCCGTCGTTCTTGCTCACCACCGAGATGACCTTCCCCGTCGCTTGGTGTTCTTGCGTTACGGTGAGGGTGCTGTCAAGATGAACGGANCGACCGTTTTGGTGCCCAACCCAGACACCCCCTTGTCCGTCAAGCGAGAGGGACGTGACCGGTGCGGTACCGCTGACCGCTTCNTCGGAGGCCCAGGTGGTGGTGTTCCAGCGCAAAACGCGCCCGTTGGAAAGTCCGGCCCACACCTGATCCCCATCTTCGAGCAGTTGTGTGGGTGCACCACCCAGTCCTGTCAAGTCTTGATCTTGAATGCCTTCATCGGTGTGTACACGAAGCCGTGTGTCAAAGCCACCCGTGAGCACCCTCCCGTCATCGAGGATCAGCAAGGAGCAGATGCCTGCGCTCATGACACTGGTTCGCACCCCTGATGGGCCGCCCGTCTCATGCTCTATGGCCTGACGCAAGCCACCGTTGTGCACAACCCACACGTCGCCGTCGTCGTCCCAATCGACATCGTCCACAGGGTCTGGCAGGTCGATTTCGAGGGTCACCTGGTCGGTATCGAGGTCCATCACCAAAGCCCCATTCGTGTGACCAACCGCCAACAAGGAAGCGTCAACGTCCAAACGGGCTGCGTTTACGGTAACGTTCAGATCGACGGCCCGGGTCACCTGATACGCCCCGCCGTTCCAGCGCAGGGCCATGAAGACCCCATCGCCATCAAGGGTGAGCACTTCATCGCCACCGGCTGAATACCACAGCACCACGGGTTCAGGCCCTTGGTGAACCTCTCCTCCGTCAATGAGGGAAGCAGACCCCGTCATCGCGAAGGTCCCGAGGACAAACAAGGCGGTGAGGAGGACCGCACGAAGCGCTCGCATGGACCCAGATGGACCTCATGGCCTTGAATGGCTCGTTTCCTCGTTCAGTCCTCATCCGAGGGCTCAAGCCGCTCAACGGGCGTCAATTGGCGGGGCGTCATGGTGGTGACGGGTTGCAGCACGGGCGTTTCCTCGGCAGCGGAAAGCACCGGCATCGCCGGCTTCAGCACGGCCGTGGGTCGAGGCGTCCCGAGCGCATGCAGCGTCCGGACGGGCTGGAGGATGGGNCGATCACCGAACACCTCTCCACCCGCCTTNACGGGNGTGGCGACGGGCGTTGGAAGCGCGGCTTCAGGAATCGCGTCCACCGGCGCCTCCCGCATCGCTTCCATTTCGGACTCGGCCACATCGTCGTGGGCCTCCTCAAGGACGGNNTCCATGGTGACCTCGGACGTTTCCAAGGGCGCAGGCAGCGTGTTGTCTTCCNNGCTGACGGCCGGNTCAACGGCGGGAGGAGCCTCCGAGGATTCGACGTCCACCTCGNTGGTTGCGGGTTCAAGAGGAACGACGTTGGAAGGCAATCCCGCTTCTGGCTCAACCGAGGTGACCGGTGATTGCACGGGCGCTGCTGGAGCCACCACGGGCGTCTTGACCTGCTTGACGGCCCTGACGACCGGCGCTGGCGCCGANGGGGCCAANGCACGCGCCGACGAGGTTGGGGCGCGCATGCCCGCGAGACCCATGCGCGGTTGCTGAGCCTGCGCGGCCTGAGCCATGGGGCCTCGGAGCGTTCGGCCAGCAGCAGCCCCGAGTGAATCGGGGCGTGCACCGAGCGCTGANGCATCGGCCGGAGCCGCAGCCGTGGCACCTTGTCCGGAAATTGACGCGAGCCACTGTTGACGCTTGTCGATGCGCTGATCTTGACTCTGCAGTTGGCGCATCTCTGCCTCGCGCTCNGCGAGGGTGGCCTCATCGGTGGCGATNTCACCCTCGATTTGCGAAGTGATGCTCTCGCGCATCCGTTCCTCGGCCATGGTCTTGAACTCGTCCATCTTCTTGGACAGGCCAGAGATGCGGTCTCGGATCTCAGCACGCTTCAGGCCCAGTTGGGCCTCGATTTCTGCCCGGATGCGTGCTTCCTTTCGTCGCACGTCGATGAGNGCCTTGTTGCGCATGATCTCCTCGCGCTTGTCGAGTTGGCGCTCGAGCTGCGTGGCGACCTCGTCCATCTTGCGCTCGCGGAAGGCGGTGAGGCGCTCTTCCATGTCCAACTCGAGTTCGAGGACGGTCTCTTCCTTCAGCAGGTCGAGGTCCGTGTCCCAGGCCAAGCGCTCGTTGCGGAGGCTGGCGTCCACTTCGGACATGATGGCCTTGCGCGCAGCGGCCTCTCGGCTTTGGAATTCGAGTTCGAGCCGCTCGGTCCATTCCTCGCGCTTTGCGGCATGCTTGGCTTCCAACTCCTCGCGGAGTTGTGCCTCACGCTCGTACCGGAAGCGGGCAAGACGGTTTTGAATCTCAGATTCCCGNGCCTCGCGGTAGCGCTCGAAGTCCTCGTTTGTGTTGGCTTCGAGTTCTTCCTCGACCTGTGAACGCAGGGCATGTTCCACCTCGTCGATGGCTTTGCCGTAACTCAAATCGAAGCGCTCGCGGAGGCGGGCCTTCCTGTCCGAAAGCCGCTCGGCGAAGCGCTGTTCAAGCTGATGTTCGACTTCATGGCGCAATTCATCACGCCGTCGTGCGACGGCCAATTCGACGTCCTCGCGCATCCGCTGCTCAAGGTCCTCCGTGTCTTGGCGAAGCNTGACCTCCAGTTCCTGCTGAATTTCGGAGCCGAGATCGGCTTCCAACCGCTGACTCCGTCGTGCGTATTCCGCTCGAAGGGCTGCTTCCCGATGGTTGAGGCGTTGTCGGACCTGCTGTTCCAATCGGGTCCGGATGCCATGCCTCAGCTGTTCCTCGCGCTCGGCAAGAACAGCATCTTGCTCGTCCTTGAGCCGTTCGATTTCCAAGGATTCCAACGCTTGGTACCTGGACTCCATCTCTTGGGAGATCTCGTCCTCAAGCACGCGAATACGACGGTGCAGGCGCTGATTTTGCTCGAGCTGGAGGCGTTGCTTNGCCACGTCAAGTCGNTGNTCGTGTTCTTGCTCGAGTTGTTGGCGNAGGTTGTGCTCAATGCGCCCCTTCTCCTCTTCCATGCGGCGATCCGTTTCCACCTCATAGCGCTGACGAAGGACGGCCATTTCTCGCTCGAGACGCATCAGATGTTCGTCGCGGAGACGGCTTTCCTCACGTGCGATGGCTTCTCGGCCCTCTTCGGCCAATTCAGTCTCCATCGCTTCACGCATCTCACGCTCGATCTGNTGCAGGGTTCGCTCACGTTCCAGCTCATACCTCATCACGAGGTTGCTTTGTTGTGCAAGCACACGCTCGCGAAGTTCTTGATGACGGAGGCGACGNTCGCGGCGCACCTCGTCCCGAAGACGCTCTTCTTCGTGGTAGCGCGCGCTCACGTGCCCCTCCTGCTCAGCGCTGGTGCTGTGCGCACGGGTGAACTGTCCACGCAAAGCGGAAAGGCTGCGACGGTCGATGCCGTCAGCGGTTGACCTCGACTCCGCCATGCAAATCCCATCCCGGCAACAGGGTTGCCGATGATGGGCATCCTCGTCTCTTCATACATAAGGTGACTGCCCGCGAAGGCCGCACTGCGCACCGGTTTGCGAGCAATGAACCGGCGCGGAATGGGTCAGAAGTTGACGACGAATCCCGTGTCGCACGCCGGACAGTCGATCTCGCGTCGACCTGGACGGCGACGCATGCGCAGCCGCCGTTCACATGACGGGCAAGCCACCTCAACTTTCGGCACGGCTGGCGTGACCACGAATTCTTCCTCGCACGACCCGCAACGGAGCAAAGCAGGTCGCTCGTCCACACCGCAGACCAGTACCTTGTGACACGATGGGCAAGCGACCTTTTCATCACGCCAAGCACGCCGAGTGGCAGGGTGATCGACCCTGACCTTGGCTTCGCACAAGGTGCAGGCCATCTCGCCAAGACCCGTGGGGAGCAACCCATTGCAGCGAGGGCACGTCAAACCGGGGGGTGCGATGGAAGACTCGACTTCCAGCCGCTCGCTCATGCCACGAGCAGGGCCTTCTCCTCTAAGGTCTTCACGACGTGGAACGGAACCGCGAGGCAAAGAGCGACAGGGATTCTCGGGTGTCGCCAAGGATACCCGAGAAGGTGCCCTTGATGAGGTCCCACCAACCGTCGCTACCCGCAAGCCGAGCGCCGTTGAGGATGACAACAATCACCGACATCTCGTGCACCAGCACNCCGATCCAGAGGTTGTCGTACCAGTTGTTGATGACCGCGAACACGAGGATGACGGTCACACCAATCGAGAAGAGAAGGTTGGCCCAGAGCGTCCGGTTGGCTGAACGTGCAAGCGAGATGAGGGACGTGATGAGGCGNGGATCGTCGCCTGGAATCAACACGTCTGCGGCCTCGAGGTTCACCTGCTCGCCGGTGCCCACAGCCACACCAACATCGGCCTTGGCCAACGCACCNGCGTCGTTGAAGCCGTCACCGACCATCATCGTGACATGGGTGCTGCTGCGCTGTTCAACAAAGCGTACCTTGTCTTCGGGGGTTAGTTCACCGTGCGCTGCGTTGGTGGACATGCCCACACGCTCGGCAAACAAATCGACGGCCGTCTGCAGGTCACCGGACAGGATTTCGACGTTCACGCCGCGAGCATAGAGGTCTTTCACCACTTCATCGGAGCCAGATCGGCCGTCGTCATGGACGAAGGTGAACAGCGCAACGCATTGGGTNCCTCGAACCANGACGCTTGCACCATGGCCTTCTCTGCTCGAGACCACCAAGGCCGCGGCAAGGTCGCCTTCGAGGCTNACGCCCTCGGGGAGGCGGTCCGGGCGGTACAAGCCCACCAACTCGCCCTTCACCTGACCTTCAACCCCGGCGTGCACGTCCTTCAGACCCTGCACCGCAGTGGGCTTCAGGTTCTCCTCCTCCAACAGGTCGCCCACGGCGAGGGCGTAGGGGTGTGAGGAAGCCACTTCCAACCCACCCGCCAAGCGAATGGCCGTGTCTCGACGNCGNCCTTTGGCCACGGTGATGGCCCCGATTGTCGGGCGGCCGCTGGTCAGGGTCCCGGTCTTGTCAAGCAGGACGTGGTCGACTTTCGCGAGACGTTCCATGGCGTGACCTCCCCGAACGATGGCGCCAAGGTGGGCGGCTCTCGCGAGGATGGCGGCATGCGGCATCGGGGCGGCCAGGAGAAGCGCACACGGGCAAGCCACCACCCAAAGCAGCAGCATCGTCGTGATGTCCTCAGGGTAGAACACGCGCCAGATGACCACCGAGCCGAAGAGCACGATTGGGACCCAAATCGCGGTGAACTGCTCCACAAGTCCCTGCAGGCGAGGTGGCTCCTCACGGAAGGTGTGGACGGCTTCAATGAGGCCGGANAGGCGGGTTTCATCGCCCGTCGCNGTCACTTCGATCTCCACAGGACCGCGNTGAAGCACAAGGCCAGCGTTGAGTTCGTCCCCTGTCTCAACGTCCACGGGAACCGACTCGCCGGTCAAGGGGGCCATGTCGAGGCTCCCGGTACCCGCCACGATGCGTCCGTCGGCAGGGATGAGCTCTCCCGAACGAATCTGCAATTTGTCACCGGCCCGAACCAAGTCGATGGGGACCTCCTCCCACTCTTCGACCGAGGGGGGTGGAGCCTGCATCGGGGACATTGTGGCCGGAGCGAGGCTGAAACCCATCGGTTGGATGTTGCTGTGGTTATGCGGCTTGTTCGAGCGCCGGGCGGTGCGCGGCAGGCGGTCAAGACCGCCTTGCATCGCTTCCCTGGCCCGCACCAGAGCGTCGCCCTCAAGGTGTTGCGTGAACGCGACGAGGATGACGACGATGAGGGCCTCTTCCCACATTTTCAGCAGAANGGCCCCGATGACNGCCATGGACGTGAGGACTTGGAAGCCAATCTGACGGTTGCGCAGCCCTGCAGTGGCCTCACGAAACATCTCCGCTCCACCGATGATGACCGCCAGTGTTGCGAGCCCCCCAAGCAGAAGTTCCGGTGCGTGGAGCACCTCCATCAGAATAACNATGGGGAAGAGGACGAACGCNAANGCNCCGCCCACCANACGGCGTTGATCNGGGCGGAGGCGGTCGGAGTCGGCCANCCCAAGGGTAGGAGCCGAGCCAAGCAAATCGGTCAGCGCTGCATCNCGGTCGGATTCCAANGTTTCAGGCGCATCCGGAAGNAGTTGGAGGAGGACCCGATCGTCCCTGGTCACCTCGGCGTCCAGCACGCCAGGTTGCCGTCGAAGCAGGCGGTCCAAGCGGGCCACAGGGACGCCGCTCTTGTTCGCAAGCGAAGAGGCAGAGACNCCCTTCAACTGCTGGTGGGGCACGTTGGGNGCGTGCCCAAGCGAGCGGAGGACGCGGGCGGCTTCCGCCACGGTCCCTACGGAAAGATCGATTTGCACGCGGACTTCGCCTGCAGTCGGCGACACCTGCGGGGCCCAGACCTGGTCCAAATGTTTCAGGGCGCGGGTCGCCTTGGACGCACAATCCGGGCAATCCATGCCCAGAATGGGCCAGGTGACCTCGTATTGGCCGGTGGCCTCGGTCACGATTTCAGCCTCAAGCACCGAGCCCCCAACGGCCACCTCAGTCGTCGCTGGCGCCGGTTCATCCACCGGCTTAGGCGCTGGCTTGACCGGCGTTGACGTGGTGGTCACCGCGCCATCGACGATGTCGATGAAGACTTCCTCCTCANCGACCATGGTTCTGGGGAGNGNNGGTTTCNCATCAACCCTCCCACCATGCTCACCGTCAACCAACAGCATGCGCGAACCCCTAAGGAGGAGGACACACCAGTGCTCAGCATGGCGTGGCTGCCCGAGGGATGGACACCGAAGATGGTGGCCGTGGACATTGACGGAACCCTGACCGACGCGAACAAGTTGCTTCACGTCGGAGCCGTTGAANCACTACGGGCGCTCGAAGCGGCCGGCATCCCGGTCATCATTTGCACCGGGAACACGCGCCCCATCGCCTATGGCCTCTGGCGTTTCATTGGCTTGAGCGGCCCCCTTNTNTGCGAAAACGGCGGCGTGTTGTGGTACCCAANCGGGGAAGTCGTCTTGCGCGCGGATGGCCGCGAAGCCGAGGATGCCTGCCGCTGGGTGGCGGAGCAGCTTCCNGACATCGACCCGAGTGGCATCGCGACCAACCGATGGAGGGAATCGGAATGGTGCCTCAAGACCNATGAGGACATGGAAGCCATCCAAGACCTGCTGGCTGAGTCGCAATGGTCGCACCTCACGGTCCTTCGGACAGGGTTCGCCATTCACGTCATGGACCCCTGCTTGTCGAAGGGCCANGGCCTCTCCGCCGTGCTCGANCGCCTCGACGTGCCCCCAGAGGACATCCTCGCGGTCGGAGATGCACCAAACGATCTCAGCATGTTTGACTTGGTCGGCTGGTCGGTCGCCGTTGGCGGCGCTTTCCCTGAAGTTGAGGCCGTGGCATCGGTCTGTTCGCCGGAACCTCATGGCGCCACCTTCCCTCCGTTGGTCGAGGCGATTCTCACCCGGAAAAAGGCCGAGGGGTGACTTGATAACGGAATGGCACAGCGTTCAGGTCACGCGGGGATCGCCCAGCTTGGTCAACGGCGCTGCGTTCAGGTCGCAGTCCTCAACGGTTCGCAGGTTCGAATCCTGCTCCCCGCACTTGCTCACATCGTTTGCGGGATCTTGTCTGATGCCAGAGTAGGGTTGAACGGAAGCGTGTTTGGTGTGGAATGAATGGTGACGGAGGCAGGATTCGAACCTGCGAAGCCTTAGCAGAGGATCTTGAGTCCACCCCCTTTGACCGCTCGGGAACTCCGTCGTATGGTTCACCGCCTCNTGAGGCTGGATTTCATTCTTCCTCATCAAAGGTCGATTCGTCGAGGTCGACCACACGTTTCGATTCGCGTGAGGAGGAGCCCTGCACACGCACCATCACCAGACTGACCANGGCGAGGATAAGGGCAAGAGCGCCGAGGCTGGTCCAACCCGCATTGCTGCCCTTTGTCCCCTCNGTAGCTGGACTGACGTCCGCCAGGGGCACAGGCACATCGCTGACGCTTCCGTTGTCAAGCTGAAGGCGAAGGCCAAGGTCGCCCACGGCCCACGCCTCGATGCTCCACGTGATGCGCTGACGTTCCCCTGGTTGAAGCTCNACCACTGTTTCATTCAAGGTGATGCCTTGGTCGTCGATCAGTCGGACGGCGGTGGTTCCGGNCAGCACGCCGCCGTTGGCCACCTCCAAATCGACGGTGACCACTTCGCCGAGCGTTGGACGGTACGGAGCGGCCACCANGGAGGCNAGCGCGGGCTGGTACGCAATCCAGCGCATGGTGACCGTGACGGGCTCAGACACGCTCCCTGCACCGATGGCGGGCCGGCCTGCTGCGTCCGTCGCGGTGAACCACACCTGCCACATGTCGCCCTCCATGATCTCAAACTCCGATGGNCTGAGGTCCACAGACCCAGCATGCACCGCTGAACCGCCGGCCAGAACCTCGAAGNCGAGAGGGCTGGAACCTTCTGAGCCGTCCATGACGCGTCCCTGACGCAGCAACCTCCAATGGGCCATAACGCCGTCTTCCACGGGGCGCTCCACGTCCTGAACGGTCACTTCCAAGGGAACGGCATCAAGGGANGTGCTGTTCACCTGCAGGAATTGAACGGCGGTGACCAGCAAGCGAGGCTCGTGCTCATCGATGTTCACAGAAACGCGGGTTGTCAGNTCCCCCAACGACCACCCGGTGAGGCTTGCCTCGAGGTGGCCAGACGNTCGAACGAAGAGGGAGGAAGCCAATGGGAGGCGCAAGGTCGGCTGCCCATTGTTGGGGACGTCCATCGACCCGCTTTCGGTCCGTGCTCCATCGGTGACGAACCAATCGAGCCGAACAGCATCAGGCAGCCGTTGCGCAGTCTGGTTCGATGAAGCATGAACCACCCGGTATTCGATGTTGATGATGTCGTCCCGCTCCGCGAACACGGTCCCGTCCACGTAGGATCCGTAGGGCGGCGTGGTGTCGCTCGCGTCGACCACGTGCAGGTCCACCGATGCATTCGTCCACCATGCCAGCGCACTGATTCGGCTGAATCCAAGACCAAGGTCTTGGCCTTCGTCCCTCACGNACAGGGCGGGCACGTGCTCTGTGTCCCCGTGCGTGATGGCCATGTCCCATCGCAAACGGAAGGTGACGTCCAACCGCCACGCTGCCCCCGTCAAAGGATGCACCGTCACCTCCGGAGCACCCAAGAAACAACCGACATCGGACCTTGTTTCCCCTGTTCTCGGCACGTANGCGACGCGGCATGCCTCCTCGCTTTGCCCGAGCAAGGCCAGTTCGATGGCGTCGAGGGTGGTCAGGCCATTGGCGTCTTGAACNATCGCGGAAAAGGTGTGNAGGTNTCCGGGATACAANCGGCCGCCGTCCGTATCGAGCATGAGGCTGGANGTCGGCACCGTGGTGGGTCGGCGTGCTTCGAGTCGGAGTTCGGCGGCGAAGGGCCCCTCTCGTGCNCCCCCTTCTGGAAGAGGATGCCCGGCCACGTCGTACGCTTCAATCACAAACCGGGCCAGACCGAGATCGGCTCCGCTCGGAACAATGTCCGAGGCTTGAATCAACGGCAGGTCAAGCGACTGCGCGGTGCGGCCTGCGGCCAATGGAACCACCATCCGGACCCATTCCTCGAGGTCGCTGACGCCGTCGTTGTTCGCGTCNTCTCGTGCTTCCAACCATGACCAGACGTAGGCAGGACCGTCCAAGCCNTGATCGTCGCTCAGGCTCAGCACGAGAGCGACGTTCGAATCCGAGGGAAGCACGTGCCCGTCGGCCGGTTGACGTCCCCCAGGGTCAAGCACGTCGAGGCCGACAAAGCTGGGAACGACGTCATCGTAGACCAAGTCGACCACTGGAGACGTGCCACGTTGTTCGCTCGTCGTCGAAGGCGCATATGCAGGGCCGAAGCGGACGATTCGGGCCTCGACGGTCAACGCTGCTCCACTGGTCAAGATGCCCGAGGGGGGCGTGGTCAAGGTTCCATTGAATCGCCCGTTCTCCCCNACACCGACGAGCACGCTGTCCATCCAACTCCCGTTGCGCAACTCGATGCTGATGGACGCATCCCCNGCTGCTGGATGAACGCCNGGGATGCCCTCGAGCCTGAGTTGCCCACGCACCTCGAGGCTTCGATTGGCGCTGACCTCGAAGGGCCACAGCGGCTGCGTCCAATCGTGCAAGGNTCGACCGCGGTCGTCNAAGACCTCGAGCGAGAGGACTTCGAGGTCGTTTTCGACATCGTTNCCTTGGATCCCCATGGCTTGNACCACAGGCCCGGTTCGCAACCCGTCAGCGTCTGTGGCCGCCGTCCACCACGACNACTGAGGGACGTCGTCAAAGGACCATGANGAGGTGAAGGTCCACGAAACCTCGCATGAGACGGCGGTGCACGATGCTGCGCTGGTGGCTTGTATGGCGGCCAAGCCTGCCCCAGCAGGTTGTCGGAACCGCGCGCTTCCTTCGGACAAGCGGTCCACGATNACCTCACCAAGNGGCNCGGAAGGTGAGGTACCAAAGGAGAGCGTGATCGATTCGATGGCCGGAACGTCGGCCGAAGCATCCCGAACATCGGTTCGGTCGTGCTCGGTGACGACCGTGACGTTCGTGCCCGGCGTCCATGCGGTGGAGGGAAGGCTCAGGAAAGCATCGTGGAGTTTGGCCCTGGAAGCGAGATCCAAGGTCACGTCCACAGCGCCTTGTTCGGTCACGACCCAGACCTCCAACGGATGCTCGGTGGCCGTGCTGCTGGCTTGGCGTGCGTTCAATGCCGCATCAACGACGGCCAGGTCCAACGCCACCCGACGTTCGCTCACCGGGCTCAACGCCATCACCTCGATTGGAACCACGGTGGTCGGTGACCAAGCCCGAATTGAGGTGGTGCACCGTTGACCGTACANCGCTGGCGCATCGGCGTGCCGTTGGCANGANGCTNCCCCCGTAAGGTGCACATGCGTTGCGTTGTTGCTGATGTGGGTGGCCGTGCTCGCTCCAGCTGGATGAGACAGACCGATGCCCGCNGCGTCCAGTGCGAGCACGATGCTGTAAGGCACCGTTGAACTCAAGCTGGAAGATGCTCCTTCAATCCACCATTGCAGGACCACACGTTGATCCTCACCGANCGCTGGACCGAGTGAACTGCCGTTCGCGGTCCAGAGCACCGTGCCGTTGTTGTCGTCCGTCACCGAAGCCAAGGAACCCGCGGTACTCAGCACCTCNCCGTAGCCCAACGACACCACATCGAACACCTCGTGCGCTTGTGCGTCCAAGCCGGCACGGACGCCCGAAGCAGCGTGTTGGCATGCCACTTCTCCGCGTGCTTCCACGAGCTGTGCGGTGGGTGGGAGTTCCATGCTGACGCTTGATTGGAGCCTCACGGTCGTCCACTGCAACCCGAAGGTCTCAACACCTGAAGCGTTGCCCAGCGACGTGATTGCCGCACCAGGCGCGACAANCCGCGCCCCTTGACCGATGACGTGCACCGTGGCCTGCTGATGCGGGCAGGTTGGCCACGTCGAGAAGGAAAGCATTCGAGATTGTGCGGCCACGTTCTGCATCGATCCGTCCTGCCCCACCACGAGCCCGCTAGGAAGAGCAGCGCCAGCATGCGCCGCGTCAAGATGGACGACGCTGCCGAGCGTCAGCCGCTCGAGGATCGGTGAGGCCAAGGAAGAGGTGGTCGACATGTTCACGCGCATGCGAAGCACGGGGACCTCACTGGTCGAGAGGCTCACGAGGGTGGGCAAGGTNAGTCCGGTCCAGCCGTTGACGGCCGTGCCGTTCGGATGGATGAGGTCCACCGTGAGGTTGGTGCCAGGAGGTANACGTGCGTGACCGTCAAGCATCCCCCACAACGACCGGGTTGGAGCGCTGAAAGACGGTGACGTCCACGAACCTTCATCCAANAACAGGTCGACTTCGACGCCTGCGTCATCGATGTACCAGCCGTCTTTTTCCACCCACGTGTCGGAGAAAAAGACGTACCTGAAACGGACCTCCTGGCCCGAGAGGTTGCTGACATCGATGGTTTCTGCATCGAAGGTCTGAGACCGGCTGGGGCAACCGCCTGAGTGAATGGAACCGTCGAAGATTCCCTCGTCGTAAAACGGCGAGTAAGGGTTCATCCTCGACAGGGTGTGATGCGTGTGGCTGTCGTAGGGCGGGTACCACCAGGTGGCTCCGTCGTCCACTGAGATTTGCACCGCACCTCCGTCCCAATCCGTTTCTGTGCACACCCACGAGCGGAACGACAGGCGGGCGCTGCTGTTGTCCGGCAANCTGTAACTCGGCGACGTCAGGTAGGCCAGGCTCTCTGCCGCATAGTCCCCGTCAAGCACAATGCCCGCNCCNTGTTGGCCCGANGGCCATGCGCGTGGCCCAGAGGNCGTTCCGTTGGGCAAGGTGCCGACGTCCCAGCCTTGACCTCGCTCCAACGCGATGGACCAACCACGAGGCACCATCCGCCCTGATTCGAAGGAAGCGTTCCACCATGTTGCGCCGTTGGCGCCCAGCGTTTGCGTCCAGACCCATTCGTTCGTGCTGTTGCTTTGGCTGAGGTTCACCCCTTGACCAAGCACAGGAGTCGTCGTGAAGTTGTCCAGCATGCGCACGGTGGTGTTGCNNGGNCCGCCGTAGGTGATGGCCCTCAAGTCATCGATGGCGATGCCTTCCCACCCGTCCACACCTGCGTTTCCGTAGCCCACGTTGGCGTCGGTGATGACCCTGAAGGCCAACTGAGCGGAGGAGGCGTTCGCTGAGGTGAAGACCGCGGGGGGAAGGCTGTATCCAATGTCCACCCATTCGCCAGATTCTTGCGTCAACCAACTTCCTTGCCACAGGACGCCGTTGCCCGGCAAACCCGGGGCTTGGGACAGCAAGGTCCAGGACGTGCCTCGATCAAGGCTGAGNAGCGTGGTCATGCTGTCTTGCCAGCCGCCTTCCATGTCCCAATGGGCGCGGAAGGCGAGCTCCGTTGGGGATGAGAGTCCGGACAAGTCGGTGTCCAACACCACCCATCCGTCGGCGTCTGGCGCATAGGCGCCAGAGAGGTTCCCATGGAACCACGCACCGCCAGGGTCACCNTCGTTGTGCACGCTCAAGGCATCGATGAGCCAGCCGANGCGNGAAGCGGTNTCGTTGGTCGTGGCAAAGCAAAACCGGAGTTGATACCACGCTTCAGAAGACCCGAGGNGCCCGTCCAGGGGCAACTCATGCAAGGTCCANCCCGCGCTCTCGTCTCCCACCCACGCCGTGTTGAGGGTGGTGGGGTCGGGTGTCGTGCCCGACGCAAAGCTCCCGGTGACCTGATCGGGATAACCGCCCGCCGGTGAGAGGGTGGACCATGTGTGGGACGCTTCGCTGCGCCATTCCACCCAGCGCACGTCGTCGGGNCCGAGGTCGGCCGANGAGCGNAACTGCACCGTCATGTTGCGGACGACGCGGGGGCCGTCCACNTGNGGGCTGACAAAACAGCCCGNCATCTGGGCGTCAAGCGTCGCGTTTGNTCCGCCCAGCAGAAGCGCGCGATGACCGAGGTAGGCGCTCGAGGCCAGCGACGCGTTCAATGCGGTGGTGGAGAGGTTGACCGTGGACCAGGCGCGGTCTGCACTCCCNACAGCCAGCCAGCCNTCTGGGGTCAGCACAGGATCTTCAAAATCCTCCACATCGTTGTTCGAGGCGGGTGAGGCGAGGGTCAGTCGACCACCTCGGAGCAATCCTTCCGTCCCCTCGTGGAGGCCGCCTGAGAAGCCGGTCCTCGTGTCGTGTGCGAATTGGGTTCCGTTGGANCCGTCTTCGCTCCACACTGTTCCAACCGTGAGCCCGGCGTCGATCACCGTGTGGTTGGCCGGNACGGTCACCGAGGTNACGTTGGNTGACGTGATGCCNCCGCCACCTCCCAAAGGCGTCACGGTCGCGGTGGGACTGCTCACCTCTCGGACGGGCCCGAGGGCAGCCGAAGCCATGGGCAGAAGAAGCGGCAAAAGCAGCACCAGCAGCATCCCAAGGGATGCACGTTGCCGATGCTGCGTGGCCTCCATCCGTTGAACGACNACCTCGNATGNACTTGAACGCTCGTTCTTTGCGTGCGGNTTGAGGATTGAAGGTTTCAAGTGGTCTCGTCACGACGAGCAGGTGATGAGTGCAGCAGGTCCCCTCGATGAGGCCGCTGCACGAGAGGTCGAAGAACAACTCACCACCACCCACCGGCAACAAATCAACCGGCGCATTCCCATTGCNTTGCCTCGTCCAGACTTCTGGAATGCGGTGAGTCGCCTCCTCCAATCCATCGATTTGGAACTCCATGAAGCGGTGAGAAAGCATGGGTTCGACCTCCGTGTTCAGAACCTTCAGCGACGGCAAGCCACCATCCGCCGCGTCGCCAGTGANTTGGCACGTCGTCGCCTTGTGGCCATGATGCAGCATGCTTCCAGCCAATCCTTGCGCTCGCCGTCCCCAGCAAGCCAACCGAATGAGCTTCCATCCTTGGACTGGAGCCGCCACGACCCGGCTGAGCGAGAATTCTACACCGCCATGAAGGAACAAATGGACCGGTTCAAGCGAGCTGTGGACTGGGCGTCGATGCAAAACGGCCTGCCCGCAGAAGCCGCTTCATCACGTCCGGCTGGATCAGATCTTGCCCCACGCGGAACAACGCAACTCGATGCCTTCACCGAAGGAGAAGGGCTGACGGGCAGTCCGCCCCCCGCACTGGCCTTCGAGGACCCGAACCCACCCGCCCTCTTCGACAGCCAAATGGACGAAGAGGACAGGTTGCTGTCGGAGCGGTTGGACGATTGGCCAGAGGAGGACTACCTCTTCGACAACGCCGATCCCGCCCCGAAACCTCCCAGAGAAGGCCGACACTCGGCCGCGCTGGAACTCGCTCCGGCCCCAACGGCTCAAACGACCCCTGTCGTCGAACCCGTGCCGGAACCAACCTCCACAGAAAATGCAACGGAGGCGGCCGATGAGTCGAAGCAAGAGGCGCTTGCCCGCGTCCGCATCCTGGCCTCGATGGAGGACCCNATCNTGGGCCCCNACGGTGANGAGATCGTGCTTTCCGCAGGTGACGTCCACATGCTTACNCCGGACGTGGCGGAAATTCTGGTGGCTTCGGGTGTCGCNGAGTCNGCGAACCTCTGACGCCGNCGGTGNCCNAAGCGGTTGCTCGGGNGTGNNCAGCGGNTGCACACNNGCANNACGTCGCGGTAGAGCNGCGAAGCTGAGNTCAGTTGACGCTGCGCATCGAGATTTCGATGCTGACCGTGTCGGGGATGTCGATTCGGGCCACGTTGCGGAGCGCGGATTCGTCCTTGCCCGAGGTGATGTCCATCTCGAGCAGGCGCTTGTGGACGCGCATCTCGAAGTGGTCGTAGGTCTCGCTGCCCTCACCGTCGGGTGCTCGACGAACGGGCACGACCAGGCGGCGCGTGGGCAGAGGGATGGGGCCGCGGAGCTTCACTCCGCCAGAGTCGCAAATCAACTTGATTTGCTGGGCAACCTGATCGATGTCACGGTGATTCTCACCGGTCAGTTTGATCACGGTGACCGCAGCCATCGACGACCCTCCTCAGTTCACGCCTCAATTGAGGCTCACTTCTTCTCGATCTTGAGGCAGACGCCGGCAGCGACGGTCTTGCCCATGTCACGGATGGCGAAGCGGGAGAGTTCTGGGAAGGTCTCCATGGCTTCAATGGCCATCGGCTTGGTCGGCTGGAAGCGGATGAGGCAAGCATCACCGGTCTTGAGGAAGGAGGGGTTGGCCTCCTTACCGGCCTTGTTCGTCTTCTCAAGGAGTTCTTGGAAGCGCACAGCGACCTGAGCGGTGTGGGCGTGGAACACCGGGGTGTAGCCAACGGAAACCGCCTTGGGGATGTCCATGAGCTGGATCTGTCCAACAAAGGTCTCGTCGTGACGGACGTAGGTGGGCTCGCTCTCGGCGTAGCCGGCCACGTCACCACGGCGGATGTCGGTGGCGGCGAGGCCACGGACGTTGAAACCAACGTTGTCACCGGGCTCAGCCTTCTGCACCATGGTGTGGTGCATCTCGATGGACTTGACCTCAGCCGACTTCTGGCTGGGGTTGAACACGACGGTCTTGCCGACGTTCAGCACACCGGTCTCGACCTTGCCGACGGGCACGGTACCGATGCCGCCGATCTTGTAGACGTCCTGAATGGGCAGGCGGAGGGCCTTGTCCACAGGCTTGTCGGGCATGGCGGCAGCGTCNATGGCCTCGAAGAGGGTGGGGCCGCTGTACCAAGGACAGTTCGAGGACTTCTCGTACACGTTGTCGCCGTTGAGGCTGGACGCGGGGATGAAGGGGATGCGGTCGAGCTGACCACCGAAGCCCGCCATCTTGAGGAGGTTGGACACCTCGGTCTTGGTGGCGTTGTACTTCTCTTCGGCCCAATCGACACCNGAGATGTCCATCTTGTTGACGTGGACGATGAGTTCCTTCACACCGAGCACACGAGCCANGAACGCGTGTTCCTTGGTCTGCGCGTTGACACCGTCGTTGGCCGCACAGAGCAGCACAGCGGTGTCGGCCTGGGAGGCGCCGGTGATCATGTTCTTCACGAAGTCACGGTGACCGGGAGCGTCGATGACGGTCCAGTAATACTTGGGGGTGAAGAACTCCTTGTGCGCGACGTCAATGGTGATTCCACGCTCGCGCTCTTCCTTGAGCCCGTCCATCACGTAGGCGAGACCGAAACCGGCCTTCCCTTGCTCAGCGGCGAGCTTCTCGTTCTTCTCGATGACGTGTCCTTCGATGTGACCGGAGTCCAGAAGGAGACGACCGACGGTCGTGGACTTTCCGTGATCGACGTGACCGACGAAAACGATGTTACGGTGTGGCTTGCTCTTGTCTTCCCACTGCGATGGCATGGTAATACACTCCTGTGCGAGTCGCCGACTGAACTCCCCTATTTGAACTCCACGCTGCCTCCGAGTGGAGCCTTGCGTTGGAATTTGGGCTTACTTGTACTCCAAGACGATGCGGAATTGGTGGACCTTGATGTCGTTCCAGCGGTCGTTGTGGATGCGCATCGTCCACTCGCCGTCACCGTGCGTGGTGTCGGTCATCAAGTAGGAGGACAGAGGGAGGCTCAGGCAGTAATCGTCGCTGTTGCACTCCCCGTCCTCGCGCTGATCGTCACCGATTTCTGAGGAGTTCACCACCTCTTCGTTCTCTTCNTCGAGGACGTAAATCTCGAGGCGGTTGTTGTTCTGTTGTTGGCCACCGCCAACGACCCAATCGTCGTCCTGCTTCGGGTAGGTCAGCTCCGCGATGGCTTTGCGGATGGTGTTGCCGCTGTCCCGGTCGTAGACCACAGTGACGTCAAAATCGAGCTGCGCAGGCCCGGAGGAACTGTTCCCTCCCATTTCGAAATCCGTCCAGGTACCGGCGTAGTTCACGTGCACCTTNACCTCGTCCGTGCTGGTCAGGCCCTTGCTGCTCTTGACGGTCAGCACGACTTCGTATTCACCTGGCGCCACGGACGTCCAGTCCACGGTTTCGCCGTCCAAATCGGCGTCGTTCTCTGAATCCCCGTCGCCGTCGTCGTCTTCGGACGGTGCGAGGTCCCACGTCCACTCAGTGATGTAATCGTCAGAGGTGGCGGCTTCAGAATCGCTCGCGTCCAGCGCCACCGTCGTGGTCGCGGAAATCCGGCGATCGGAGGTTTCCTTGTCGTCCTCGCAGATCCAAATGAGGATGTAGGAACTGGCCGACACGTCCTCACCCAAGCAGTCGAACNCAGATGAAGCATCCAAGCTGATGGTCGCCGTTGGCGCTTCGGCAGACGCCTCGACCACGTCCACCGTACGGCTCGCCTCGGCTGAGCGAACACCGTCGGAAATGGTCAGCACGACCGTGAAACTGCCTGCGACCCCAAAGGTCCACTCGGCCGTNCGGCCGGTGGCGTCCACGGTCCCGTTGCCGTCGAAATCCCAACGGTANCTGAGCGAACCGTCGTTGGGCAGGGAGCCNGAGGCATCGAAGGCGACCGTGTCCCCAACGCGGATGTTGTTGGCCGGTGAGAGGGTGAACACGGCATCGAGGCCCGTCTCATCGCCGCCTTCGGTCACGCAACCGGCCAGGCTCGAGGCCACCATCAACAGCATGAGGCTCGCTGCCACCGTCCATCGTCCCATGGAGAATGGTGCCCACCGCGTCCACAAGAACCCTGTGCCCTGCTGCAGCATCAAAACGAGAAGAGGGAGGTTTGTCGGCTGCCGCGCATCAGGTCTTGCGCTGTCCAGCCAAAGGCCTCCGTGATGCGGCCGAGTGCGGCGGCGAGGCGCTCTGCGTAGAAGCGCCCGTCGTATCCTTGAACGCCACCTTGGTCCTGCTCTTCCAGCCACGCAGCCACCTGCATGGGGCGCTGACTCGCATCGGTGACCACGAACGAGACCTTCATCCCAGACGTGAAAGGAAGGCCCAACTCGATGCGNTGTTTGGCNGCACGGACCTGCGCCATGCTGTCNGGATTCGCGTAGGCAGAGGCGAAATCGACCGTCCCGTCCTTCCGCACCTTCCCTTTGCACGACTTGGCCAGAATGAGNCGATCGGCCTCGACGTGTTGGCTTTTCAGGGCCCCCACCTGTTCGAGGGCATACGCCACCAAAGCCTCGCCTTCGTCGGCCAGAGCATGCTCCATCACCGTGTGCATGCTCTCGACCANATAGGCGAACGAATCGGTCCGCTGTGTCTCATAGCCGCGGATGAGCATGTCTTCNTTTGGCCACACAACTTGACCGACGTAGCGCTTCTTGGCGCCGTGNGAGAAGAANACTGAGAGGCCTTTCTCAAATTCAAGCACGGCCGCGTCACGGCTGTACCGCTCNGCCAAATCAANACCAAACGCCACCATCGCCTNCTTGGCGTNCTCCCACCGCTNNACNATGGCCTCGGCCTCGACGTTGCCGTCTTCTGCCTCCGCTCTTGCTTGGGCTGGGACCGCACCAGGCACGTCACCCTCGATGGGCGANTTGACAAAGATGGAGTCCGTATCTGAATAGACGACAGGGTGACCTTGAGCCTCCAAATCCGCGATGACGGCCTTGATGTTGTGCCTCGCCCAAGCGGTGATGGACGAGCCCAAATCGCGGTGCGTGAACCGATAGAACCCAGAAGCAAACACCCCGTAGAAAGAGTTCATCAGGATCTTCACCGCGTACTGCATGTCGTCGTGGAAGGCCCGCTCCTCATCAGTGGGCGAATCACGCATGCCCGCCTTGTGGAGGTCACGTTGTGCCATCAGGTCGCGAAGCAGGAAGGGCACCAAGCCGGTTCGATGCTCGTCGCCCCAGAACTTCACGCCCGTCGGTGCGGTGTGAAGCTCGTCCTCGTCGGTAGGTTGCTCGGGGTGCGCGGGGTCCACCCGCGTGGTGTAGCANATGTTGTGNCCNATCATGATGCTGGGGTACATGCTCTTGAAGTCCAACACGGCAATCCAAGGGTGCAAACCCGCTTCCACGTCGTGGACGTAACCTCCCGTGATTTGACCTTCCTTCGGCTCGGCGCTGCCGGTCATCGGTACGGCAATACCGGTTCGGTCCGCACGCCTGATCACCAAGGAATCNATGAGTTGGCTTGTGCTTCCGTTGCTGGCGGTCTCGAAGGGGACCTTNGCCACCGCGGCCACGGCTTCCTTTCTGCGCACNATNTGTAGGGCGTGCAGGATGTCCAACGGCAGGGCCGCGTCTCGACGGCAATACTCGAGCACCACGTCGGGGCGTGCCGCCCATTCCTCGTCCATGCGTGAGGCGTCCACGTCCATCTTTTGCCGCTCTGCGTCTTCTGGAAACAGCAGCGCGCTGACGAAGGCCAAGGTTTCGCGCTGTGGACGCAAGGCCATCCTGGCTTGCCACCACGCGTCCATGACACATCGGCCGCCAAGCGTCCACGCCCGGGTGCTGGCGCGCTTTGGGACGACCGATTCCCGCTGCCGGCGAAGGTCCGACGCGTCCTGAGGGGTGCGACCCCAGCCGAACATGGCCAAGCGTCGTGCTGCGTCTTTGCGTCCGCCGAGGGCTTCCACACGCTCCGCGATGCGTGGCAAATCGAAGTTGTCGATGTTGTATCCCGTGATGATGTCGGGATCCTGTTCGAGCACCAACCGTGTCATGCCCTCCAGCAATTCGGATTCATCNTCACGCCAGGTGTGCACGCTNCGATCTCCGGTCGCAAGGTCCTCNACCACGGCAGCCGCGCAAAGGATCCTGTTGTCGGCGATGCTGGTTTCGAGGTCAAAGGAGAGCATCCGGAACGGGACGGGAAAGGCCTCGGTNGGCTGAAGGTCCTCAAGCACGCAATGCAGGGTAAGGTCCACGCCATACACGCCACCACCGCCAGCCGCACGCACCGCTGTTTCGGCCGCTTCGCCGTCCGAACGNCGAGCCACAACGTCTCCTGCGACGGCCACGTGCATGCCAAGGTCGGCCTCCAACAGGAGGCGATTGGTGAAGGGAATGTCCGCGGCATAGAGCGACCATGCGCCTTCCAATGCACGACGAAGTTCGGGCACCATGAAGGGTTGGTGTACTTCGACGCGCCAGACCGGCTTCCATCCGAGGTCAGTCCAACGAAGTTCAGGACCACTGACCTCGCGGACCTGTTCCCGTGNCTTGAGCCGAGCCGCTGCCTCAACCAACGCCTCGGGAACGTCGAGCCCGCTCGACCACCGGCCAATCGGCGCGACCTCGATGTGGGGGCGCAGACCGTGCACGAGCACGCACACGCTTTCTCCACTGGCTGCGCGGCCGAAGAGTTCCACCACCGTCGAGCCAGTGGCTCCTTCCCCGATGGACCGGTAGCGCGAACTGATCACGCCGATGCGGCCTTCCCAGCGTTCGGAGGCCATCGTGNCNTCCTCCACCGGGGCCTCCTTCAGCCCTTCGCACCGGCCATCCTCACNCATCAGGAAGACGCGCAAAGTCTTGATACCGCGCCGATTCAACGTGGTTTGGAGGGTGTGGCGTGAAGGACATCGACTGGGATGCACTGACNTTCTCCCTGACCCCNACCGATTGGATGTACGTGGCCGANGTCAAGGCCGGTGAGCCGTGGATGCCCGGCNCNCTTGTGCCCTACGCGGACTTCTCGATCTCGCCTGCTGCTGGGGTGCTCAACTACGGCCANGGTCTCTTTGAGGGCATGAAGGCCTACCGCACAGAAGCGGATCGCATCGTGTTTTTCCGCCCAGAGGAAAATGCTCGCCGCATGCAGGCCGGTGCGGACCGGCTCCGCATGCCACCTGTNCCCGAATCCCTCTTTGTGGACGCCGTTGAACAGGTGGTACACGCCAACCGAGATTGGGTCCCTCCGTGCGGACGAGGCGCGCTCTATGTGCGACCCATCCTCTTCGGCTCGGGCCCGGTGTTGGGTGTCTCACCCGCCCCATCGTTCACGTTCATGGTCTATTGTACGCCCGTNGGACCGTACTTCAAAGGAGGAATGAACGCGATTTCGCTGGTCATCTCTGAGGACCATCACCGTGCCGCACCGGGAGGCTCTGGTGGCGTGAAGGCCATCGGGAATTATGCGCCTGGCATGATGCCCTCGTACGCGGCCAAGGCGGCGGGATACGCCGAAGTCATCTACCTGGATGCCGAAACACACACCTGCATCGAAGAAGTCGGTGCTGCGAATTTCTTCTGTGTGAAGGACGGTGTGCTCAGCACACCCTCGCTCACGGGCACCATTCTACCGGGNATCACCCGTGCCTCGATCATTGAGCTCGCACGTCATCGCGGTCTCGAGGTCCGCGAGGAACGGGTCACCGCTGACTACGCCTTGGCGGCTGACGAAGCCTTCTGCTGTGGCACCGCCGCGGTGATTTCACCCATTGGCTCCATCACGCAGGGGGAACGGACGGTGACCTTTGGCGACGGCTCGCCAGGCTCGGTCACCATGGACCTCTACGCGCACCTGACCGGGCTCCAAGCCGAACGGGAGGAGGACCTGTTCGGATGGCTCCACGAAGTGCCTGACCTCGGTTGAATCAAGCCGTCGTCGGCTTGGCCGAAGTCAAATCGCTCATGATCTGAGCGAATTCTGCACGGATGGCGGTGATGTCCTCTCGGAGNTTNGCGATCGCATCCTCGAGCTCCTGTCGACGCGCCGCCTGACGCTCCTTGCGAGCGGCACGGCGCTCAACGAGCAACTTGTCCAGCGCCCGGCTTTGGGACTTGAAGTTGGAGCGGGCGGTTTTCATGCGCTCTTGGAGGCCGGTCAAGTCACGGACTTCATCGGAGCCGGCCGCGATGGCTGCAGATTCAAAGGTCGCTTGGCGGCGCTTGTCTTCGATGTGCCAGTCAGGCGTGGACTTCAGACCCTTGTTGAGGCCGACCATGGCGAAAGCCTTGATCCACCACTTGGAAGGGTCGAAGTGGTACCAGCGGTGGCCGTTGCGGTAATCGGCCTGAAAGGTGTGGTGGAAGTTGTGGTAACCTTCACCGAAGGTCAAGAAGGCGAGGATGGGTGAATCCTTGCTGCTGTTGGCGTCTCCGTAGGGTTGTGTGCCCCAGATGTGGGCTGCAGAGTTGATGAGGAAGGTTCCGTGGTGCGTGAANACCGTGCGGGCCAGNCCGGCCCANACGAAGCCGCCGACGGCTCCGGGCACGCCGCTGATCAGGCCACCGACAAGGGCGGGGAGGAGCATCCCAATCCCCACACACAGGAGNAGGTAGTACTTGTGCTGGAANCGGAGAATCGGGTCTTCTTGCAGGTCCTTGACCTGCGANAGGTCGTGAACGCGCTCGCCACCTTCGTCGATCATCACCCACAGGATGTGGGACCACCAAAAGCCGCGGGTGGCGGAATAGGGGTCCTCGGGCTTGTCGGTGTGCCGGTGGTGAAGACGGTGGTCCGCGCACCAGTTGAGCGCACTGTTCTCGAAGGCACCCGCCCCGAAGAGGGCGTAAAACAGGCGCAGCGGCCACGAGGCTTCGTGGCTGCGNTGGCTGAACAAGCGGTGGTAGCCCACGGTGATGCTCAGCCCACAGGCGAAGTACCAGATGACNAAGAGGAAAGGTTCCACCCACGTCACGCCAAACTGCGTGGCGTGCCACCACAACCCAACGACGGAAGCGATGGGCGTGAGCACGAGAAAGAGGGTGTTGACGACGTTGATGCTGTCGTTCCCGTTACCTGCCATGGTGTGGTGGCGCACACCGTGATTCAAAGCCGTTCCCATCCGAGCAGGGGGCAGGAACCGGGTCCTTCACCGCTTGAAAGAGCGCCGACGGGAGGTGTTTCCTCGCGATTTCCCTTGNTTTGCGGGTCGTGGCCCGCCTTGCGTTCGGGTCGTCGCNGGCTTGGTCGCAGCTTCGTGTTCCTTCTTGCGCTGTTCCCGCCACGTGGTGCCGATGATCTGCATGATCTCTTCTTTGGAGGAGGCTCCGGCATCGGCCTCTGCACCCGAGCGGCTCACGATGAGCCGACCCTCGCGAGCGTGGGGNTCGCTTGGGCGAGCGGCGTTCGCCTCNCGCTTGATCTTGCGAAGCCCCACCGCACGCGCTGCGGTGTACAAACCTTCCAGATCGGGTTTCTTGACGGCGGCATCCTTGGCCACGCGACGTCCTGACCGACGCGAACGGCGGACGTCGAAATACGACGGCCACAAAGTCAAGCGGTCCGGATCATGGTCCATGTGCCCGCCTCATGCTCCTGTGCTTCAGGTCCGTTTGGACCCGGTTCAGGGGCCTCACTCGACGAGCACGCCGTTGATGACCCCGTCCTTACCGGGCCGGGANGNGATGCGCACGCGACCNTTGTCGGTCTCGATGATGGCGCCCTTCACGAGGATGTTCCGACGCACGTAGTTGGGGTCGGATTCGTTCTCGACGACGCTCATGATGGTCCCCATCTTGGTGGTACCCTTCGCAGGGTCGGCGATGGCCACACGGTTCTCGGCCATCACGCGGACCATGGTGTTGCCNCCGGCCTTGCGGTAGATCTTNCGCTTGGGTTCNCCGACGAGCGCGAATTGCTTCTCGCTNGAGATTTCGGTCTTGCGCTTGCCGCGAGCTTGAACACGGCGACCGCCGCTGGTCTTGCGTCGAGAAATNCCGTGCCATTGCGCCATGAAAGGTTCACCTCGCAGGCTGCCGACCGACACGGCGTATATGAAGCCCTCCCTCANACACAACGCAGGTCNAAACGCGACAGAACGGCNTCNTCGGCGTCCCGCAAGACGGCCACAACGGCCTGGCCCGGATGCAAGCGCCCNACACCTGAGGGCGTCCCGGTGAACACCACATCNCCGGCGGNCANGGGCGCCCACCCTCGAAGATCGTNCAGCAGCNCCGCNGGAGCGATGGACATCGNGTNCACCCGNGCGGANTGGCGGACCTCATCATCGATGCGCAACTCNAGNTGCAGNNCGGAGGTGNTCAAGCCGGCAACGTCCTTTGCCCANGGGACNAAGCCTCCGATNCGCGCCGCTCCCCGGAAGGCCTTGCNNCGCGCCCAGGGCAGACCCTCGGGCCGGGCCTCGCGCTGCGCCGCACGGTCGGTCAAATCCAAGCCAACCGCGATGTGAGACACTGCCNCTNATTCATCGAGACGAAGCACCAGTTCCACTTCGTGGTGGATTTCCCCGTCGTGCCCACTCACGTCGATGGTCTCNTCNGAGGACAGGCAACCGTCGGGTTTGGTGAAGAAAATNGGACGTTCCTGGCGAGCATTACCAAGTTCATCCGCGTGGGCTGCGTACGTTCTNATGGCGCACCACATGGTCATGNACGACCCACATGGAGGCGATTCTTGGACCCTCGCACGGCAANGGTCATAGCGGCCCGCGGCCAGCCGTGCGCATGGTCAAAGATTGGAGCATCCGGAAACGGCGCCCAATTCGACGCAAAGCCATCGCGCCCTTGCTGAAGGACCTCGAAGAAGCACTGGGCATCGACCTCCAGGTGGACGGAGCCTTCCTCGAAGCCGCGGAGTTCGGCCCATGGAAGCTGGTTTTCGTCGATAAAACTCCGAAGGCCGTTGACGTCGAGCATCCCNACGGCCATCGTGTCGTGGCCCTGACCCTCCGCGGCCTCATAGATCACGCCGATGCAGGGCATTGGGTCGAGGTGGACCACGGTGCCATTCGCTTTCTGATGAACGGCGCCGACTGCATGGCTGCGGGCATATCGGGCGCTGACGAAGCCATTGAAGNAGGAGACCTGGTCTGGATTCGAGACGAAGTCCACCAGCGCCCGCTCGCCTTGGGCTGGGCGCTCGATTCCGGGCCGAGCATGGTCGACGCCACCGGTGGGAAGGCGGTGAAAACCATCCACTGGGTCGGCGACGAACTTTGGGACATGGAATGAGCCCCTGCCCCACAGCGCCAAATAGGAACGGCACGTCTGCCNCTCCATGCGCAANACGCTGTTGGTTGCTCTCATGCTCATGTTCGTCAGCGTGGCCACGGCCGGAGGAACCGGTGGGCAAGACGAAGGGCCAAACACCGCNGAAACACCGTTTTCGGCCTANGAAGCCACGTCACCTTCCGTTGACGGCGAGACGTGGACGCTGAGCTTAACCCTCGACCAGNGCGCGGTGGACAACGGCACCACCATGCAATTGACGACGCAAATTTGCACCAACGATGGCGTCTGCGATCCTCCCGTGAACCAAGAAGCAACGGTGTCCGAAGACGGAGCCGTGTACACGATTTCGGTGACGCCCCCTGAAGACCACACCTACGTCAACTGGCGCGCAAAAGTNTCCTACACCGACGGTGACGACGAGTTCCACCCCTTCGGTGACTGGTACAGGACNTGGTCGAGCTGCTACTACAACGACGGCAGTTGGGGCGGACCCTCCTCCACCGACGACGGTTGCGTCGAGGAAGAGGAAAGTCCGGGGGCAGGATTCGCGCTNAGTCTGGTCGCCCTGACCGTGGCCGCGGCCGTCGGAGGCCGCTCACGCCGGAGTTGATTGGTGCTCGACCACGCGNTCGAGGCAACGACGAACCTCAAGGGTCCAATCCACCAGAAGCACCTCGGCTTTGTCGCGCGCGGGTGAAAGCATGCCTTCGCGCATGCCTGGGAGCATCAGGTCGCTGTCCACGAGCGGCAAGTGTTGGCCGGTCCACGTGAGCCTGGACCCGTCTTCTTCCCGGTGGAGCACGACGCTTGCAGCGTCGTAGGACGCCTCGGAACGGACGCCTTCGAGGGCCTGAAGCGCTTGGCACGCAGCGTCGAACACTTCACCCAGGGCCTCTTCGGGCGCAGGCCCGTAGGCGTCGAGGAAGGCAAGCTCCGTGGCGTTCTGTTCNATCAGGTGATCGAGGCCACGGCCAAGCCCACGTTCNCTCACGCCTCGCGCCCCCGAGACAAACCCCAACGGGACGAGAGGGCTTGAGCCACAGCTTGGTGATCCTGTCCACCGTTTGAGTTGGGAGCATGGACGTGGATGGGTTCCCCGCGGCTCGTCGCCTCGGCCAGTCGAATGTTGCGACGAATGGGTGGTTCAACGACCACGTCGCCCAAATGCTCGCGGAGCAAAGCGGCCACCTGCTGGTTCAGCAAGGTCGGNGCGTGCATCGTCATCAACACGCCGTCGACCCCGAGCCCGGGATTGAGGCGGCGGCGGACCTGTTCAACCGTGGACAAGAGCATGGCCAAGCCTTCGAGGGCGAAATATTCGGTTTGCACGGGCACCAGCACACCGTCTGCAGCACAAAGGGCGTTGATGGCCAACACACCGAGGTTTGGTGGGGTGTCGATGAGCACCAGATCGTAGTGCGGCAGGAGCGGCGCGATACCTTCTGCCAANCGTGANTCGCGGCCGAGGTCCGACAAAATCGCGTCTTCGACGGAGACGAGACGTCGGTCGCCGACCACCACGTGGAGGGTTGGTATCCGCGTGGCGTAGCGGCAGGCTGCNGCANGTTCAGGGGTCAAGAGGAGGTCGCGGGTCGTCAATTCAACCCTCGACTTGTCGATGCCNAAACCGGTGGCGCAGTTGCCCTGAGCNTCCAAATCCACCACGAGCACGCGCTGGCCAGAAGCCGCTAAACTTGCAGCGAGGTTGATCACCGTGGTGGTTTTTCCAACCCCGCCCTTCTGGTTGGTGACCGCAACCACGCGCGCAAGCCCCTCGGTCGAGGGTTGCATCGGAGGAAGCGCGAGCGGTGCTCTGATTTTCGCCGGCCCAACCTCGTCGGTCGAACGTGCGGCAAGCGTCGCTTCGGGGAGCTCTTCGAACTCCGCCTCGCCGACGGTCACCTGCCGGGCGCGTTCTCCCATCGGAGCGTCATGCACGCAGCGGAGGCTTTGGAGGTGACGGCCCATGCAGGCCCGCAACGAAGGTTCGGNGGCCAAGTGCGTCACGCCGGCTGCTCGATGAGGGAGGTGGCCAAAACCCTCCCGCTCGTGGCATCCACCGCAACGCTAAGCGTCGATTCCCAACCTTGGGCTTCCCATGTGCGGACGTAGTCGTAGGTGGTGGCGCCCGCTTCACCGTCGACCAGTTCGCTGATGAGGCCGGTCAGTCCATCGTCGGGGACCGCAACCAGCACCCCGCGGCGCAGCCCGTCGTTGTGATTGCCGTTGGCGTCAAACAGCCCTTTGCTTCCCACAAATTCAGGAAACCGCCCCTCGGCANGCAGCATCTCTTCGACCTCGCCCATCGACAACACGGCNGGTGCNGATTCGCGGTTCCAGACGATGCCGAGGTCCTGGGATTCTTTGTTCACGAAGGAGCAGGTTCCGTTTTCNCCGGCTCCGACGTCCAGCCGCACCCAGCCGTGGGCATCGTCNGTGCCGACCCACGACAGGTTCCACGCGTCCACGTCACCTCCGGAATCNCCCACTGCGCGCCAAATGTATCCCTCATCGTCCAGCGCAGCGTTCGCACCGGAGGCCGAGGAGCCCACAGCACGCAGGCAAGCGACGGCCTCTTCCAANGTGGTGGTGGCGGCTGAGGCCCCGTCCGGGACATGGCTGGCGTTGCGCGTCCAGGTCACCAGCGATTCNTCCGGTGCACCAAGTTCGCTTGGGCTCGGGCGACCGATGTAGGTCGTGCCGAGGTCCAAGCGGTCTTCCCCCCGTGAGAGCGACGTGCGCTCGAAGGTGTGGGTCAAACGGAACTCTCCGTCGGGGAGGACCGCATCACCGAGCTGTTGCGAGAGGGTTGAACAGTCCTGCTGTCCTGCGTTGTCCGAAGACAAGCGGACGTCGACGGTCTGCCGGCTGGCCCACGGGTTGTCCGCTTCCACCCACATCGAAAGCGTCGCGCTCCCGAGGCAATAGGTGTTCAAATCCGGTTGGGTCGCGACAATGCGCCACATGCGTTTGCCAGCAAAGTCCTCAGCGCCGATCACCGACCAATCCCAACCAAGGCCGGTTCCNGTGGCGCCTTTTTCGATGGGCACGGTACCGACCANGGANTGCAGTTCCACCGGCTGAGTGAGCATGGCGATGCCGGGGGCGAAGACTTCGAACGAGCCGAGCANCCCNCCGACGCCGTAGGTGGTCGTCGAACCACGGACAACGCCCTCAAGGTCAACCTCCCAGTTCGCGTTCGAGCGCAGGTTCACGCGGTCTCCAATCTCGGTCCACGAGGTCAANGTAAGGTCCGCGGTTCCTGAGGCGGAGGCTGAACTGCTGGAACANTCGCTGGAGCCGGGGACGATGGAACGCAAGTGCCGCTTCACGACCAACTCATCGAGGTCGTACGTGGCCTCTTGCTGCACGGCCAACCACTCAGCACCGTGCGCTCCACGCACGCTGACGGTCCCCNGGAGCCGATCGTCTGANCCCTGCGATGGGATNTCGAGCATGGTGCCTTGATGCACCGCGACGTCCCCGGTTCCGGAGAAGGAGACCTCAAGNCGACAAATGTCGTCTTCGATGTCCAATTGTTCAATGACAGGTTCAACGAAACCTTCTGTCGCGGTCAGTTCTCCGCCAACCAGCACGAAGCCCATGCGATCACCGTAGCGCAGAGCATCCACGGTGACCGGTTGGAGTTGTTGACCAAACCAGTAGGAGCCGCCTGCGCCAAGCAGCAGAAGCACGAGGACCACGGCCGCAGCCTTTGGGGTCTTGATCATGTCCAGAAGCGTGGTGGGATTCGAGGGCTTCGCGCCTGGAAGAGGAACCACCGGGGGCGTTTNGAGGGCAACCTCGGGCTCGTCATCGACCGGAATGGCATCAAGCACCTCGGCTTCCAAAACCTCCTCTTCGGGCGTNGTGGGAAGGGGGACAGCGACGTCCACGGGAGCAGGCTCGGCCTCGATGAAGATGGGTTCTGGCTCCGGTTCCGGTTCTGATTCTGGTTCGAGCGAAATGACTTCTTCAGCGGCCTCTTCAGCCTGCTTGGCATCGGGAAGGCCAACGCTTGCACGATCAAGGCCTGCCTCAAGCAGGCGATCCACCAAATCCGCTTTCCGCCCGCTTGTGGGCAGGTCATGAAGCACACACAATGCCTTGAGTTTGGCGACCGTCAGGCGAGATGCATCCGTCAACGCTTGCCGCCCTCCGATGGACTTCTCGCAGTTGACCGTTTTCAAGCCTGAGGGTTGATGGACACCNAAGCAGCCCCATCCTCTCCCATTTTGCTCCGGCGACGCAGCAGCCAACGGCCACCCACCACCAAGCCGGCCACGACCAGCACCATGGCGAGCACAGGAAGAAGGAGCGCCAACACCGTGCACACCAGGCAAGCCCCAGCCTCGACCGTGGACACGATGGGGTTGCCCAATCCGCCCGTGGAGGCGGTCGAAAGCGCGCGGATGCCGACGGTGCTCACCTGCACGGTCCCGCTGGTGGTGCCACCAACAATGATGCTCGTNGACCACCGCAANACGGGGTCCAGTTCCCCCANAGAGGACGACATCAAGACCATNCCNCCGATCACCGCTGCGGGTGAAGCNATGGCGTCCAACAGGTTGTCGAGCCAAGGGATGTAGTAGGCAAGAAGTTCGCAGACCACGGCGGCGCCGAGGACGGTCAAACCAACATCTGAGGCCATCCATGCTTGCATGTCCGAGCCCGCAAAAGCGGTGGGATTCAGCTCAAACCGGGTGGCAAGGCCNTACAAGAACGGCGGGATNAACACACGAAATCCACTGGCTGCAGCCANNCCGATGCCGAGGGCAAGCGCGACGTAGAGGTCGACGCCACTCATGCGTCACGCCTCATGCGGCACGAAGCCTGCACCGTCAGGATTGGGGACGTAGACGGTCTGGTCGAAGTTACCGTCAGGCATGCGACGGTGCACGTANCCGTTGCCNGCGTCGAGCCAGGCGGTGCCGTCCTCNTCTTNCTGNAGCACAGTNGGTCCTTCATCGGCTGCAGGAGCATCGGCTGCCTTGGGCGGACCGCTCGGGCCNGCGGATGGGGGCCCGNTCGGGCCNGCGGCTGGAGGGCCTGAAGGGCCGGCTGCNGCGAGCACCGTCGACTCAACAGACGCCTCCTTGGGNTGCTTCATCGCTCGAACCTCGTTCCCGTGGCGTTGGGCGCCAACAAAGGACAGCGCGGCCAAGACGATGGCCGTCAANCCAAACAGNCCCGCAATGGCCTGATTTGGCCACACACGACCGTCAATTTCGATGGTTCCTGCGCCGGCCTGATCGGCGTTTGTGCCGTCGATGTCNAGGAATTTCACGATGAGGCAGTANTGCCCAGGATCGATGCGGAAGCGGAATTCTTCCACCGAGCCNGCNGTCACCCGACCNAACGACGACGCAAATCCATGGTCGGAACTCCCGTTTCTCGCCTCGGCTTGNCCGTCGGACAAGGCGGCGTTGTCCGTGCAGTCGGGCGTGTTGATCATGAACACCACCAGTTCGGAGTGCGTGGGCGGCGGCTGGTCGATGGTGATGTCCACGCGAACCGGCACGTCGGTGANGTCGTCGCCGGGGATGGGCATGCCCCAAATGAGGCCCACGTCCTTGGTGGCTTGAGCCCCTCCAATCGACGTCTGATAGTCGGCGGAGAACGGCATCGGGAAGAGCGCAAATCCGAACAGNATCACGGCGATGCCGAGGAACATGAACACGTTCCAGCGTGAGCGCTTGAGNGCNTCNTCGCGTTGTTCGAGGGTCATCTCTTCCAGAATGTCGTCCCTGTCCTCGTCCACCAGCACNTCAGTGGGGACAGGTTCGACCTCGTCGGATGCGTCCGCGTGCTCAACATCGTCCATGCTGCTGCGCTGGTTCACCGACCACTTGAAANCCTCGGCCGAAGATGTTCNTTCATGGACGATGGGGTGAAAAAGGAGGCTGTGCCGCCTCGGCACATGGACCTCCGTCTCGCTGTGCTGTCCAGGGGCCCCCGGCTCTACAGCACGCGCCGATTGGTGGAGGAAGCACGAGAGCGCGGCCTCGATGTGGCGATCATCGATCCGCTCACCTGCTCGATGTTTGTGGACGAAGGACGCGTCGAAGTGCTCGTGAACGGTGAACCCTTCGAGCACGAAGCGGTCATTCCTCGCATCGGGCACTCCATCACCGGACACGGCACAGCCCTGTTGCGCCATCTGGACCAACTTGGCGTGTGGTCCTCAAACAGTGCCGCTGGCATCCTTCAGAGCAGGGACAAGCTGCGTGCAAGCCAGATTTTGGCCCGAAACCGCATCCCGATTCCTCGCACCATGAACGTCAGGGACGTGCGTGACGTNGAACACGCCATCGAAGCCGTGGGGGGTCTGCCCGTGGTGGTCAAAGTCACCAAAGGAACCCAAGGGCAAGGCGTCTTCCTTCGCCACACGGCCTACGAGGCGAAGAGCCTCGTTCAAGGCCTCCTGCACGCCCGCCGGGACGTCCTGATTCAGGAATACGTTGCAGAGAGCCACGGGCGTGACGTCCGCGTCATCGTCGTCGGCGACGAAGTGGTGGCCGCCATGCGACGACGTGCACGCGGCCGTGAATTCCGTTCAAATTTCCACCTCAACGGCACCGTGGAATCGCTCGACCTGCCGGAGGAGTTCGCCGATGTGGCCAGGCGCGCAGCGCGCGTGCTTGGGCTGAACGTCGCAGGTGTGGATCTGCTGGAAGGCAACGACGGGCCAATGGTGCTCGAGGTGAACTCAAGCCCCGGCCTTCAGGGCATCGAGATGGCCAGCGGCGTCAACGTGGCCGGCGCCATCGTGGACCACGCCGTTCGGGAGGCCGGTTTTGGCGACGTCGAAATCGACGGGCTACTCCGCATGCTGCCCGATGAGGGCGTGGTGACGCTTCAGGTTCGTCGCCACCCTGGCCTGATCGGCCGGAGCCTCGAGGACGTGTTCCACGGTGAAATCGAGACCTTCGCCATCGCCCGCAATTCCCACATGATGTGGAACCCCGAACCCGACACGCGACTCCGATTCGATGACCTCGTTCTCTGCACCGGCCCCCGCACAAGCTTGCGCAGCACCGTGCGGGCGGCCGTGGAGCGCTGTTCAGAGACGCCGAACGACAGCACACTCGGAACGGGCCCGGATGAAGCGGCCGTCTGAGGCCGAACGTTCAAGGCCAACCCACCGTATGGCCTAACGCCTTCGGGCATGGGATGCACGCCGCTCCGGCGGCAGGCGGTGACGCCAAATGGACGCGGGACCTTCACGACAACGACGGGCGCTTCGACCCAGTCAGCGTCGCTTGGACGAGGGACAGCACGTCGATTTGCCACCACGTCTTCAGCACCTTGCTCGCCTCCCGTGGCTTGAGTGCTACCTCCAACAATTGCGCACGGAGGGGAAATCCGAGAACACCCGGAAGACCTACCTCACTTCCATCCGACCCTTGCTGGACACCACCCTGCCCGGTGAGACCGCGCCAGATGACGTTGACGCACTCTGTGTTGCGGAAGTGGCAGAGCGCGTTGAACCCCTTAACGGGCGCGNGGACCGCTGGGTGCACAGCCTGTCTGACCTGAAGCCATCCTCGTTCAACACGAAATTGGCGGCGGCCCGGCATCTCCTCAACTGGCTCGGNCATCGCTGGCCGGAGCACTTGGTTCGAGCCCGAACGGGGCGCCGTTTGCCGCGAACGCTCACCCGNCGAGAACTCAGCGACGTGCTGGAGGCTGCGCGATGGCACGAGGATCCCCTCGCTCGCGTGGTGGTCACGATGATGCTCGACACCGGTCTGCGCGTCAGTGAAATCTGTGACCTTGACCTCGACGCGGTCGACGTCGACGACCAATCGGCAATGGTCCGGTCAGGGAAAGGTGACAAGGACCGCCTGGTGCTGTTCACGGAGCGGACCTTGAATGAACTGGAATTGTGGCTCGAGCAGCGGGCCTTGCGCACCGAGGAGACCTCAGGGCCCGTGTTGGTCAACCANAAGGGAGCACGCTTGACGCCAAGGGGCGTTCAACGNTTGATGGAGGGGCTTGCNGTGGCTGCCGGCTTGCCGCGCGGNCGNCTCACACCGCACGTCTTGCGCCACAATTTCGCGACAGGNTTGCTGGAGCGTGGCGCTGATTTGGTGAGCATCCAGCGCTTGCTGGGTCACGCCAGCATCGCCACNACGCGCGTGTACCTCGAGATCGGAGACCAGACCCTTCGAGAGGTCTACCACCGGGCTCAGGCCGCGCGTGCNAGCATGCCCACCGGCGTGGATGAGACGACGCTNGAGGACGTCACGCCCTCNGCGAGCGTGGCCGGTGTGGAGCAGGCGTGATCAGTTTCCAGCACCGCGCTTCCGTTTGGCGACGCGCTCGGGCCCAACCCACGACCTCGAAGGCGAGACGTCCTGACCGGCNTGGTTGGGCAGCGGGCAGAATTTGCCGGCCCGACACCGCGAACAATTTTCCTTTGGCGGAAGCTCGACGGCCTTACGGAGACGACCGTACTTCCGTCGAGGCATGGCTGTGTTTGGCCGCACGGGTGCTAAGTGGTTCCGTCACTTCTTCCTCGACTTGAGGATGTCCTGAAGGGACGGCGTCTTGATCGTCTTGCCCTTACGCCCTTCCTCCTTCGCTGAGAGCACCTTTCGATCGGTGCGNCCGGCGGTCTTGATGACCTTCTTGACGGATTGCTTCACCGCGGCCTTGGCCGCAGTTTTNGTGGCCTTCTTGGCGGTCTTTGCCGCGGTGGCNGANGCCTTCTTTGTGGCCTTCTTGGCGGCCTCCTTGGCCTTGGTGCCGGCCTCTTGTGCCACTCCTTTGAGGATGCGAGCCGCGGTCGGCGTGCTGATGCCTGCTGCGGTCAGGCCATCTCGGCCGGCCTTTCGGATCTTGGCCACGGTGTTCAAGCCCGCGTCCTTGAGTTTCTTCGCCGTTGCCGCACCCACGCCGGGCAGGTCCGTCAGGTCCTTGCCGCTGTCNTTTCCTGCCATGTCAGGTTCACCGTGCTNNGGANGAACTCAGANGTTGAAGAACTTGTCTGATGGAACAATCCACCGGTGGACCCTTCAACTGAGCGAGCCGTGCTCGTGCTGTATGCCGAACACGTTGCGCTTGGCCGCCCAAGTGGTGCGGGCGGGACCGCACCATTCGGTGGACGCCGAGGGGCGGCTTCGACCGAGGCGAGGCGAGAAAGGACCGGACGTGGTTTACCTTGGTGACGTGGCGACCGCGTTGATTCACGGCCTGCAGGAAGCGGCCACTTTGACCATGACCCGCCCGCCAAAATTCGATGAGCAGCGGTGGGANCTCGAGGTCAAAACGGGCGACATGACCGTCCGCATCCACTCACGCCCGTANTGGGGCTTCGGCCTGCTCACCAAAGGCTACCTGAACNTCATTGAATTCAGTGGATCGGAGGCGCTTCGTGACCGTGCCGTCTTCGATTTGGCCGCCGCCTTGGGGCGGGTGCCGTGGGAGTTTTCTTGGCCGGCAGCAGCGGACCGAATCCTNCGCGGTCTCGATCTGGACCGNTCCAGCCACGCCAAGGCGTGGAAGGGCGCCGTCCAGCGTGGACGCGACGGACTTCGTGACGACATTCGGGNCATGGAGGANCGCCGAGAAACGGTGGCGCAAAGGCTTCATGCGTGGCTGGACGATGTGGACGACGAGTCAACAGCCACGCTTCGCCAGCACCGCCTGATGGAAGCCGATGAAGACATCGAGCAGGCGCGGAAGGCCTTGAGTGAAGACCACGCCCCNGGAGTTGAACGAGCGCTGGCTCGAGCCGAGTCGGCNCTGATCGAGGTGGACCCNTTGGACGACAGCCCCCTCGCGCANGACCATGNCGGGGCGGTNCCGGTGCTGAACACGGACGATGACCTCGACGTGGTGGACCTGACGTAAGCCGCGTCGCGTTCATAAGGAGAAGGCGGTTCGGAGGCNTGAGCACCATGGCGAAGAAGAACGACGGCGGTGGCATTCAGCAAGCCGCAGGTCTCATCCGGTACTTCGACGAAGAATCGGAACACGCCTGGCGCATCACCAAGTTGCAGGTGTACGCTGCTTGCATCATCTTGGCCGGTTTCTTCTACATGGTCAACATGGGCGTTGTGCAGGCCATCTGGCGCGCCATTGCCTGAATCAGAGGTTCTGAATCAGCACCACGCGGCCGTCAACTTCTGCCATCTTTCGAGCCACGTCAAGCGCCGTGGACATGTCGGTGCACCCACCNAGGCTCATCGGCGCGCCGTTTTCGTGAACCACGATGCGGTGACGTGCGGCCGCGAGCGCGCTTGGGTCTGCGCGTTCAAACATCCAAGAGTCNCCCTCGATGCGGATGAGCGCTTCNATCGGTGTTGCAGGCCCCATGGCCTTCCCGTGCTCCTGCGTTCGAGCAATCAGGGGCGCAAGATCGCGCACCGGCCATCGTTTTGCCGTGGCTCTGGCGTTCAATTTCCGGTTGTTTTCAACGCCACAGCGAAACGCTCGACCCACGCAAATCCCATCCGGGTCGTCCGGAGACGCCCCGGGCCTTCCTGCCCCTTCCGCTCATAAGCGNCTCGGTGAAGATGAAAGGTTCAGGTGCGGTTTTCCTGACCCTCAGGCCACCACCGAAGAAGGGTCCAAGCCGTCCACGAACCCATGCACATCGAAGCCGCCACCAAAGGAACCGCCGGCAGGANAACCAGCAACAGCATGGGCGTCACGCTCCACGCCCTCCGCCCCATGGTCCACGTGGCTTGGGNTTGTGCGTCCAAGCCAAGACGGAGCGAAAGCAGCGCGAGGATCCCCGCCATGCCCAGCACCGTGGNTGCCCGGAGGACCACACCGATGACCGCCCACGTCCCAAATCCNCCGTAGCGGGGCAGCAGGACGAGCATCGCAACCACGCTGAACACCATGCTTAGGCTCAACCAAAGCGCGAGGCCCTGTGGAGCGGACATTGAGGGTCGAGGGAAGGCACGTGGAGCAAGGGCGAGGGACGCAGACGCGGCCAACAACCCGGGACCACGGGCGGCTTGCAGCCCGGGATCGGCCTCGACCATGGGCAGAAACAGCACAAGGGCCAACACCGATGCTAGACCTGCGACGGCCAAGGACACCTGNGGACGCCAATGCATCCATGCTGCGCCCAAGGCCAGCACCGTGAGGCAAAGGAACGCATCCCAACCGTCAGCAGCGACGGTGGGGCTGCCGGGCGCGGACGTGATGTGTTCAACCCCGCCCTCGAGTCCAAGCATCGCAATAAGCGCCAGAGGCAGGACGACTTCGGCGCGCTGCCACGCCCCGTCTTCGTGTCGGGCAAGCGTGGCCATCCAAAGCGGAACGGCCATGCCGATGAGCACCAGACCGTCACCGGACACCACGGCGGCCAGCCGNTNGAGCAACGATGCGTCCGCCCCCAGCCTCGCCGCAAAATGAGGCCAAGAAGCGGGATTGAAGGCAGCGACGAGGCGAGCACCGAAGGCCCATGTCCAACCGACGACCGGCAGCCATCGACGAAGGTCNTCCAGCCTCCCGTTGCTCAACGGTCGAGGCCAAGCCCACGTCAGAAGACCNAGCACGAGCATCATGAGGGCGATTTGTGGCGTGCCCTCCATGCGCAGCACGGTGCGGGTGCGCCCCTTCAATCAGCCGCCAGAAGGGAAGGCTTGAACCCGAATGCGCGAAGGCAGAACCGGTTGCGATGGTCTGGAGGGAGGCGACCTCGCGTGAAGAGTTGGTCGCCACGCCGCTTGCTCGACTCGCCACCTCCCTCGGCGCCGACCTCGATGCATGGTTGAGCGTGGTCGAACACCCGCTCCCGGAGACCCTTCGCGTCACACCCCACCGCCAAGATGCGGCGTGGACGGTCGACCAAATCAAGGCCATCGGGGGCGAACGGATGCCTTGGATCAGCCTCCATCAGGCCTTCACCATGCCCTTCCCGCGAGGTCACGCCGAAGGCGAGGCGCGGGCCTTGCTGTCCCATTTGCATCAATCCGGCCGNATCACGCGCCAGGAGGCCGCGTCGATGCTCCCCGTGGAGGTGNTGCCNATGNACNACGTCGACGTCGTGGTCGATCTCTGCGCTGCTCCGGGCTCCAANACCACCCAAGTGGCCGAGNGCCATCCNCTGACCACGGTGATTGCCAACGAACCGGTCTCCGGGCGCGTGAACACCCTCGTGTCCAACCGAGGTCGTGTTTCAGTCGCCAACGTGCTCGTCGTGCAACACGACGGCCGCCATTTCCCACGAACGCCAGCTCCAGGTGTTGACGCNGTCATCGCTGACCTGCCCTGTACGGGGTCGGCCACCATGAGGAAAAACCGCGANGTGTGGTGGTCATGGAAGCCTTCGTCAGGCCGAGACATGCACCGGCTGCAGGTGGACATCGCCCGTCGCGCGGNCAGTTTGGTGCGACCCGGTGGTCATGTGGTCGTCTCCACCTGCTCCCTTGACCCTGTGGAAAACGAGGCCGTCATCGCTGAAACGCTGCGTCAATGCCCCTGGATGGAAGCCGTACCGATTCCTGCTGGCCGGCTCGAAGGCTTGCGGTTGCGGCAAGGACTGACCAGCTGGACCTTGTTGAACGACGANGGGACCGAGATGCCACAGGACAAGGCACNNGCTCAACANGCTCCNCCCAAGGAAGCCGCCTTGCAGGACGCACTCCGGCTGACGCGCCGCCTTCATCCGGAAGACAACGACACCGGGGGCTTCTACGTGGCCCTGCTCCGTCACCGGCCGGAGGCGACCCCTGAAGGCGTGGCCAAGACCNTGGTGCCAAAGCGCCCGGGCCTGACCCCCTACATGCGTGATTTGCCCGGCCCAAGCCGGCATGACGTGCATGCCGTGGAGGCCGAGGTGTCCGAACCGCTGACCACCAAACACCACCTCAGCCAGGCCTTGGCATGGTGGCGGCGCGGAAAGCGCCTTGCTGTGTCTCCGCTCAGCATGCGGGAGCGGTTGTGGGCACCTGAAACGCCCGACGGCCGCGGCGGAAGGTTCCCCGGAGGATCCTTCCATCCCCTGAAGGCCATTCATGTGGGGNTGCCCACCTTTGCGGAAAACCGTGGCTTGTGGCGGGTNCGTCAGGAGGGGCTCCCGGTCATCGCACACCACGGCAGCCCCGCCGGGGTNAAGGTTGACTTNCCCTTGATTGAACGCCTGTTGGCCGGTGAAGCCCTGGAGNTTGATGAGGTGCCCAATGACGTCGAGCGAGGCTCGACCCTGTTCCTTGTGGACCACCCCACGGGACGGGCCGTCGTCCCCGTATGGGTTCAGGCCAAAGTGACCCTGATGCTCGATGACGTGGAAGGACGNATTCTGGCCCTTCGCCTCTTTGATCGACCTTTGACGGAGGAAGAGGAGTGAAGCGTCTTCCGTTGCCGTTGGCGCTGCTCCTCCTCGGGGTTCTGCTCGCTCCCGTCGCAGCCGCCAGTGAAGCTCCGCTGGCCGAGGAGCTGGACGTTCCGGTCGTCGAGTGGTTCCACGGCGAAGGCGGGGACGCTGCGTTGGACGCGTTGGAGCGACGGGCATCGGCAGGCGAAGTCCGCTTGCTCCATTGGCGCTTGGATGCGGAGCAGACGGGTTCAGATTTCCCGAACGACGACGCACGCTTGCGCGCCGAAGCCCTCGACATCGCCAACGGGCCGGCCGTTGCCGTCAACGGACAGGTCCTCCCCGATCTTGAGGACGACACCCTCGAATCCGCCCTGAGTGAGGCGTCGTACCGTCGCCTCATCGCGTTTGAGGGGACGTTGAGTCTGGTGGAGGCCGAGGGTGAAGCGGCCATCTTGATTCGAGGCACCGTCGAACCGCTGGAAAACCTCAGCGAGCACGTCATCGTCTTGGTCACGCTGACCGAAGACGGTGCGGTGGACGCGCACGGTCGCTCCGCAACTCATCTGGTGCGCGACATGCGCCCTGAGGTGGCCTTCGCCCGCAACGTGGGTAATTCGTCGGACGTGCTTTGGACGATGACGCCGGACCACCTTGAGGCGGCTGGCGTGGATTTGTCCACCCAATCGCTTGGTTACCACCTCAGCCTCATCGTCGTCGAGCATGGTGTTGTGCTGCAAACTCACACACAACCGCTCCCAAATCCGACGTCCGGCATGGACCGAAGCACCGCGCTAACCGTGCTCCCCCTGATGGGCGTGGTGCTGGTCGTGCTCGGGCTGGTCCTGCGAGGCGAGATGAAAACCGATGAAGCTCTTCCCTCCATCGGCGCTGTACCGTGGACCGGGGAAGGGAAGGTCCGCGTGATTGTTCAAGCAGGCACCGCGCCGTGCACCGTGACCGGTGTGGAAGCCGAGCCGCCTTGGAAGGTGGCTGGGCGCAGCATGCACCGTGAGATCGAACCCGGTCAGGTGGACGTCATCGAGGTTCGGCCCAGCGGCGGCAAGGAGGAGCCTCTGCGCCTTCGCTTGTCCATCGAGGTGGAAGAGCAAGGCGGCTGGGTGCAGACCTTGGACGTTGAGCGCGAAGATGTGGCGTCGAAGCGTTCATGACGTCCCGCATCCGAGCGGGACCGATGCACGACCTCGACGCGACGGACAGGGCCATCCTCGGAGCCCTCCTCGAGGACGCACGGTACAGCCAGCGTGAGATTGCGAAGCAGGTCGGCGTTGCTCAAGGCACGGTCACAAACCGGCTCCGTCGCCTCGAAGAAGCGGGCATCATCGTTGGCCATCAGGTTCGGCTCGATGCAGAACGGCTGGGCTGGGAGATGACCGTCATCGCAGGGCTGCGCATCGCCAAGGGGAAGATGATGGACGTGCAGCGCACCATCGCCAAGGACCCACGGGTCTTCGCCGTTTACGACGTCACCGGCGATTATGATTCCATGGTGCTGGCTCGCGTGAAGAATCGAGCGGACCTCGATGACCTCACCAAAACCGTGCTGACCAGCGACCACGTCACGCGTTCCTACACCCACGTGGTGCTAAACACCGTCAAGGAAGAAGGCGTGGCGCTACCGCCCGTCCAGNCCAAGGACGTCNATAAGGCCTGAAAGACCCTCAACGGTCCTCGTCTCAGGTTTCAAACACCGCATGAGAACGCGCCTGATCTCCTCGTCTACCTTCACATCGAAGGCTTCGAGGCGACGGCGGAAGGTGGTCTGGAGCCGTCCTCCCGTCCGGTCCCAATCCATCAAAAGATGCAAAGCAGGACCGCCGTCAGCGCCACGGGTGCCGTATGTTTCCACCAGGTGAGCGATGCGACGGGCAACGTCCCACCCCCGGTTGACGACTTCGATCGGTCCGGTCAGGCCCAAAGCCCGCAACGCCGTCACGTCCCTCGGNCCCTCCACCAAGATAGGGCGACCTGTGCTCCCTTGGTCCTCCCGCAGACCCAACAAGGCCTCCCGCGCTTCCTCGTGACGAGGATGAAGCGGGACCCTCGGGCTTCGCATGCCCTCCAGTGGTGTAACCCCGCTCATCAAGGATGTGCGTTGTCCTCGCGGTGCGCACTGGCCTGCGCAACGAGACCTGCAAGCACCGCATCAACGCCGAGGCCCTCGATCCTGACGCGCTTCTGGCGTGAAGCGTGCCCCTCGATGATGGTCACCGACGATGCAGGGCAACCGAGCCAAGCGGCGAGTTGTGCGCACAGGGCCCGGTTGGCTTGGCCGGCTTGAGCCCGAGCCGTCAACCGAACCACGATGCGGTTCCGCCACGCGTCGAAACCCGCGAGGGAGGCGCTGGATGCTCCTGGCTGAACCTGAAGGGCCACAATCACCGCACCATCGAGCGTGGCCTGCATGGCACCCTCCATGGACATGCCTCGGCGGGGTCACAAGCGGCCGATGAACCGTCCGACCGTTCAGGGGNAAATTCGGACCTAATCGAGGGGCGTTGAGGACGATGTTCAAAACGAGGTCCAAAGGCTCGCATTCCTNCATCCAACAACGCTTAAGGAAGGCCCTCCCGAGGCTCCGCACGAGGGCGTCCNATGGCTGCTCAAGACACACTGTTTTCGGTGCTCTATGACAAGTTCCTGTTCTGGGCCATCATCGTCGGTGTACTCACGTTCGGGGTGATGTTCCTTTTCATGGCTCGTTTCCGCGCAGGGCTCACACCGGACGAATCCAAGACCCTCTGGAAGATTGAACCCGGAACCTTCCCATTGGAGAGCAGCAACCATGACACTGACCGAAAATTGGAGATCGCTTTCTACGTGATTCCAACCATTCTGGTCGCCTGGCTGACCTTCCTCGCGACCGCGTCCACGGCCGACGTCTGGGGCAGCATCCCGGACGACGAGAACCGGTTCGACATCACCGTCAACGGCTACCAGTGGTACTGGGAGTTCGTCTACGAGGACCCGCTCACCTGGGAAGACGAGCACACCGGCATGGACGTTGAGGTTCGCACCAGCGAGGGTGACGTGGTGCTCCACGCCATGGNCCTCAACCCGCACACCGCCGTGGTCAGCATGGACGGCATGAAGACGGAACACGCCTTCAACGGCAGCGACATGATCACCGTCGAGGACTTCTTCTTCGACGCAGGCCTCCACTACAAGGTCGAAATCCTCGACGAGGAAAGCACCGTCCTGCACACGTGGGAGCACATCCCCGTGGGCCACATCTTCCGTACGCCAGTGGAGCCTCTCATCATCCCGTGCTCCACGGTGGACTCCGCCAGCGACGACTCGGACATGCCCGAAGACGGTGTGGTCTTCACGATGCACTCCCGCCCCATTGACGACAGNGANCCCCGCTATGTGGGTGTTCAGCACTCCTTCTGGCTCCCCGAGTTCGGCGTGAAGGAAGACCTTGTCCCCGGCCTTGAGCAAGGCACCACGATGTACGTCTTCCCTGACGACGCCGGCACCTTCCCCATCCGCTGTGCGGAGTACTGCGGCCTGCAGCACTCCCAGATGGTGGGCGAAGTGAAGGTCGTNGCCGAAGAGGGCAAGACCTGTGATGCCGATGTTGGCATCAAGAAGGCCGACGTTGGAGGTGAGGCCTGATGCGCACACGCGCCGTTGCCATGCTCCTTGTTGTGCTGGCCGCCTTGGCCTTCACGCCCAGTTTCGAAGCCATGCCCGCTGGCATCGGCAGCGCCGGTGACGGCGGCTGTTCATGCCACGGTGGCGCCAACGCCGACACGACGGTGGTCGTGACCGGTNTGCCTGAGAGCTTCAATGCNAGCGAGACCTACACGTTCACCGTCACCGTCGTGAACGACGATCTGCCACGCTCCGAGCCCGATGCTGGACGCATGGGCGGCTACCGTATCCTCGTCACCGAAGGCGCTGTGAGCGCCGTTCCAGATTCCGCTGGCCANATCATGGACGCCGGACTGACGCACACTGCCGAAGCAAACACGGTGCGGACCTGGGACTTNGANTGGACCGCGCCAGGCGACGATGAAGCCACCGCGGAATTCACCATCTACGGCAACGCGGTCTCCGGCGGCGACGGCCCCGGTGGCGACGAATGGAACGTCGTGAACCTCCTCGTGCCNGGNATCAACGCTGGCGCCATGGCGCCCAGCGCTCCACCGCTGGTCATCCTGATGACGGCCCTGCTGCTCGCGGTTGGCCTCATCCTCCTCGGCACCATGTGGGTCTTCTATCGACGCAGTCCGGACACCTTCACCATGGGCGCCTTCTGGGCCTACCTCAAGCCTTGGCTGACCACGACCGACCACAAGGAAGTCGGCATCATGTACTTCCTCTACGGTTTCCTGTTCTTCTTGGTCGGTGGTTTGCTGGCGCTGCTGTTCCGTATCCAGCTGTCCGTCCCCGAGAACGATTTCCTCACCTACGATCAGTACAACTCCTTCTTCACGCTTCACGGCACGACGATGATTTTCCTCGCCGCCATGCCGATGATTGCGGGCTTCATGAACTACGTTCTGCCCTTGCAAATCGGCGCCAAGGACCTCGCTTTCCCTCGCATCAACGCCCTCGGCTTGTGGATGCTGGTCTTCTCGACGCCCCTCATCTACACGGGTATTTGGACCGGCGAAGGTGCTGACATCACCTGGGTGATGTATCCGCCGTATTCCTCGCTGAGCGAATTCGGCGAATACGGCAACAACCCAGGCACCACCGCGTTCATCGCGGGCATGGTCATGCTCGGTGCTTCGAGCACCCTGAGCGGTGTGAACTTCATCACCACCGTGTTCACCATGCGCGCTCCTGGCGTGACCTGGTGGCGCATCCCGCTGTTTTCGTGGTCTGTCTTCGTGTCCGTGTTCATGCTCTTCGTGTCGCTTCCGGCCTTCATCGTCGGTGTGGCCTTCTTGCTGTTCGATCACACCATCGGGACGACCTTCTACACCTTCGGCGGCGATCCGATCTTGTTCCAGCATCTGTTCTGGTTCTTCGGTCACCCTGAGGTGTACGTGGTCATCGTGCCGGCCTTCGGTATCGTGTCCGAGGTGCTCGCGACCAGCGCACGCCGCTCCGTCTTCGGNTACAAGTCGATGGTCATCGCCATGGCCGGCATTGGCGTGGTTGGCTTCGTCGTCTGGGGCCACCACATGCTGACCTCTGGCATGTCGCCCGCGTGGCGTGCTGCCTTCATGATCACCACCATGCTGGTGGCGATTCCGACCGGTGCGAAGATCTTCAACTGGCTGATGACGCTCTACCAGGGCAGCTTGGTCATGCGCACGCANACCCTGTGGGCGCTTGGCTTCCTGATCACCTTCACNCTGGGCGGCATTTCGGGGATGTTCTTCCCCGTCTCCGGTCTTGACGTCCACTTCCACGACACCTACTTCGTGGTCGCTCACTTCCACTACGTCTTCATCGGCGGCACCGTGTTTGCGCTGTTNGCTGGCGTCTACTACTGGTTCCCCAAGGTCACCGGGCGCAAGATGGACGAGCGCCTCGGCCTCTACCACTTCCTCATCGGTTTCGCGTCCTACAACGCGGCCTTCTGGCCCATGCACGCCCTCGGCATGATGGGCATGCCNCGCCGCACCCACTCGTACCTCGAAGAAACCGGCTTTGCNTCCTACAACTTGGCCGTGTCCACCTTCGCCTTCATCTTCGGCCTGAGCCAATTGATCCTCGTGTGGAACATCATCTATTCCGCCCGCCGAGGTGAGAAGGTCGGCAAAGACCCGTGGGGCGGTTGGTCGCTTGAGTGGACCACGTCCTCGCCGCCGCCGACCCCCTCCTTCCACGACATCCCCACGCAGGGTGACGCCAACGAAGGTCACGAGCACGGCGAGAAGAAGAAGGGCGTTGGGAAGCGCCTCTGGGAAGGCTCCGGCACGGAGGTGAGCCAATGAGCGGCGGAGGTCATGCACACGTCGAGAACGCGATTTGGATGCGTTCNCTCCTGATGGCGGGCATCTTCCTNACCATTGGCGTGGTCGCCTACGGCGTCCTCGTCGGTGGCATCGCTGGCTTTGGCGAAGACCAGGGNCTCAACGGCGACTACCACGACGCAAAGGACGCGTACTACGCGGCCAAGGAATCCGGCGTGACCGGTGCAGCGTATGACGAGCTCCATCACGAGTACGTTGANACACACCTGAANTACCTCACCTTCGCCGTGGCCGGCAACACCATCCTCGTGATGATGATCGTGTACGCGGTCTTCATCGGCTTCGGCGGATTCGTCAACTCCCTCAAGCCTGACGCAGAGCACGACGACCACGACGACCATGGCCACCACGGCTCGTCTTCACCGATTGTGCTCGCCTTCGGCGTGATGCTGTTCATGATCGGCTTCCCCCGCTTTGCCCACGGTGCAGAAGGGATGCTCTACGGACTCGAGTTCGAACTCATGGACATGGCCATGTCCACCACGGGCCTGGTGTTCGTGGTGCTTGGCATTGCCAACTGGTGGCAAGAGGACCTGCCCTTCGACGGCCATGGCGAACAGATCGCCACCGCGACCGACGACATGGTGCCTTTCCGTGGTCAACACATCCGCAAGGTCGGCATCTGGGTCTTCCTGATGTCCGAAGTGATGGTCTTCGCCTCCTTCTTTTCGTCCTACCTCCGGATGCGTACAGGCTGGTGCACAGACTGGGCCATCAAGTCGGGCGTCGAAGCCTGTGCGGGTGTTGAGGAAGGCTCTGTTGTGACCGCCTCAGATCTCATCCGTGGCGATTTGGCTACGCTCGCACCCGGCGCCATCAACACCTTCGCGCTCATCATCTCGTCCTATACGATCGTGCTCGCCCTCAAGGCCGCGAAGAACACCAACTGGGAAGTCTCGTCGAACCCCCTCATGGCGAAGCTGATGCCCACGCGTAAGGCTGCGGTGCGCAACTACCTCATTGCCACCTTGGCCCTCGGTTCCCTTTTCATCGTGCTGAAGCTCATCGAATGGAGCCACCTCATCGCTGAGGGCTTCACCCTCGCCACCCAGCAAGGTTCCATCTTCTACATCGCCACCGGCGCCCACGGACTTCACGTCTTCATTGGGCTGCTGGTGATGCTCTACCTCGTGTTCAAAGCCGATACTGTTGGCTTTGACGAAGAGAACGGTCAGGGCATCGAGTACTTCGGTCTGTACTGGCACTTTGTTGACTTGGCGTGGGTGGTCATCTTCCCCGCCTTCTATCTGTATTGAGGTGATTGGACATGGGAGAACACGCATCCAAAATCGAGCAGTGGGTTGAGAAGAGTCCTATTCCCATGGACATCTACGCCTTGAACTTCTGGATCCTGATGATTTTCACCCTGGCCGAGGTGGCCGCGGTGTTCCTCGTCCCTGAAGAACAGAAGTACGTCGTCTGGAGCATCCTCATTGGGGTTGGCATCATCAAGGGATACGGCATTGCTGCTTTCTTCATGCACTTGGCCGGTGACCCGAGACCCTACCTCTGGAGCTTCGTTTTCCCCTTCATCTTCGTCGTGTTGATGCTGTGGGGTATCGGCCTGTCGAACCCGGACGGCATCACCGGTTTGCCGGCGTGGTGCACGCCCTTTTCAGGGTCCTACGCAACCAGCACTCCCTGAGGGGATTGCTGTGCGTCGTTGCTTGGTCGCTGCTCTGCTGGTGACCACGCTCTTGCTGCCCGTTCAAGCGGCAGCCTACAACGGACTGGTGCTCTCCCGCGGTTCGGTGGGTGAGGTCAACCTCGTCGACCAGCACGGAGAAAACGTGAGTTTGGACGGCTTGAATGAGGAAATCCTTGTTGTGGCCTTCGTGTTCACGCACTGCCCGGACGCCTGTCCAGTCATCACGCACAACATGAAGGCGGTCCAGGCGGGGCTTGAGAACGACCTCGCGGAGCACGTCGGCTTTGTGTCGATCACCGTGGACCCTGTGCGGGACACGCCAGAACGCCTGCTTGCGTTCACCGAGTACCACGGCGTGGATTGGCCGCACCTGACCGCTGACAACACGACCTTGGAGGACGTCTGGGCCCGCTTTGGCGTGAACGTGGCGTCCGAGGTCATCGAAACCCACGGCAGCGGGGTTGATTTTGCCCTGGAAGCGGCCACAGTAACCGTAGTCAACACGAACGGAAACGCCTCGGAACATCCCGTGCACCCAACCGGATGGAACCTTACGGTGGAGCACGCCGATGCCGCGGGATGGAACATCTCAGCCGAAGACGGACAGTACGGTCACATGATCACGGGCGTTGAGGGCGTCGTATCACCTGANGATTGGTCGTGGTGGTGGGCCCTCCAGCGCTGGAACAGCACGTCGAGTGCGTGGGAGGAGAGTCCGGTNGGCCTCGACGACATCGACGTGCTCACGCACCCACATCTTGCNCTCACGGATTCACGGCGCAACCTCAGTGACCTGCCGAGTCCGACCGGCCNCTCNTCCATGCACCTGCTCTTCGACGAAGGCAACGCCACGAGCCACGTGCTCAACGCGACCTCAGCCCACCTCATGACGCATGGCGCTCTTCTCGAGGCGGACATGGGCCTGAACATCANCCTCAATCCGCAGTGGGGCCACATGCTCGAAGCCATCGACGGCTCCGCTGCACCCNCCGATTGGTCGTGGTACTGGCGGCTTGCGCTCTGGAACGGCACGATGTGGGAGGAATCCATGGTGGGCATGGACGACCTGACCGATGCCATGCACATCGCTTGGGCGCCGTCCACGGTGAACCTGAGCGACATCCCAATCCCCGGTGATTCAGGCATGCAGGGTCAAGGTGATGCGACGACGTGCAACGGCCACGGCTGGGTCATGGGCAGCGGTTCNTCCGCGCACTGCATGTGCGATGAAGGCTACAGCTGGCGGGAAGGTGACCGCATGAGTTGCATCAGCGACGACGGCGAAGTCATGGTCGGTCACGCCACGGTCACCTACATCCTCGACGGAGCGCGGAAGCCTCGCGTGCAGTGGAACGGGGACGGTTGGGCGCCGGANGCCTTCACCGAAGACCTCGTTGAACTGGCCCAAGCCGAGGGCGTGATTCCTCGACCTGAGCGGTCGGATTCCAGTCCAAGTCCCGGCGTGGCCGCTGGCCTTGTCGCCATGCTTGGTGCCGCCCTGCTCCTCGAGCGGCGCCGTTCATAGGGGAGAGGCTTGTCGGGCAACACAAGCGTGGATCGCATAGCCAGGTAGTGCGCCGGCCTTGAAAGCCGGTGTCGAACGACTCGGGGGTTCGAATCCCTCTCCACGCGCTTGCACCTTTGTTCAGGCGGGGAACCTTCTCAAACCACGACACGCTCTCACGTCCATGCGAAGGGCCGTGCTCGGTGTGCTGCTGATGCTTTCGCTGAGCCTTGCCGGCTGCCTCGCGCCTTCCTCTGCAGAATGGGGGGACGGCGGCGTCAGCGTCTCNACGGACGGCATGAACGCCACCGTGGTNAGCGACCTGACCCCGAGTCAGACCACCGTGGACGAGGTGATGCTGGCNGGTTGCGACACCGAGGGCACGATCGGCGATGCGGCGAATCAAACCGGCCTCATCACCATCGAAGGGCACCTCGCTGCGTCGACGCTCTACACGAGCCACGACGCGGACATGCGAGGACTTGCAAGCGGCGTCACCGCCGCGGTCATCCTCGAAGCGATGAGTTACGGCAGCGCTGAAGCCGTCCCGAACGGTCAGGGCGCGCGCATTCCCGTCAATAACTGGGCAGAGCCGCTGAACCCAAGCACCGGATCTGGTCAAAGCACTTCGCAGCGCACCGTCAACGTCGAGGACGTTGACAGCGACAGCAACGAACCGTGGTTCGTGCTTGGCCTCCTTCCAGCCTCGGANCACATCGCCGCCGGCTTCGGTGCCGTGGACGACGTGCATCAGCCCATCCGCATTCAGGGCTACATGGTCAAGAGCGCCGAAGGAACCAGCATCGGAAACGGCCTCACCTCTGGAGCGAAGTCCCAATCTGGGAGCCCGTGCCTGCTCGGTGTGGACGATTCGAACAAAGGCACGTACTACGTGATCGTACACAGCATCACCCTGCCGGNCGCCTCCGTCACCATGGACGGCGACGCGGACGACGAATGGGTGATGGGCGACGTGCCCTTGCTCGGTCGTGGCGGCTATGTGGTCTACTTCCTGACGGTGGCCGTTGGCGGTGGGGCGGGCCTCTACGTCGTCTCCTCAAAACGCGTCAAAGGCGTCGCTGCCTCGCAGGCCAAGGTCTTGCTCGGCCAGGAGAACATGGCCAAGGCAGAGACGGCGCGCAAAGCACCGAAGCGAAAGGCGCCGGAACCTGCGCGTGCCGCGCCAGAGCCGAAGAAAGAGAAGAAGCCGAAGAAGAAGGATGACTCCAGCATTGGCGGTTTCGATTTGGATGCGGCCCTGTCCACCAAAGGGTCCTCCGCCTCATCGAAGCCTGAGCGCTCGTCACGCGGCGGCTCGAGCGTCGTGGTCACGGAAGAAGCCTCGAGCATGGCCGCGCAAACCAAGACCNCCTCGTCCTCAACGTCAAGCGCGCCTTGGGAGGCTCCGGTGCCCACCACAGAACGACGCAGCGGCGGGGTGACGCCCATGGGCGGAGCGCCCACGCGCAGCGGGCCGCCNCAGCNCAGCGCACCTCCTCAACGCAGCGANCCCGCGGCCGAACAGCCCACGGTTCGACGTCGTCGTGCCGTGCGCAAGGCGGCACCTGAGCCNGAACCAGAGCCNGAGCCCGCCCCAGCGCCGGCTGAGGAAGAGGAGTTCTCGGATTTTTCATTCTGAGTCCCAGGCCACCGTCAGCGCGCCTCGCGCAACGATTTGTGCCGGGTGCCACGCGAAAGTGGCTGGAAGTTGGAGGATCGGCTCCCCATCGGCTTGGATGTAGGTGGGGAGATCGAGCGGNANGTCGCTGNCCACGCCTCTCGCATCGACCGGCCTGAGGTTGACGCGACGAACGCGGTGGGACGTGATGCCCCAAATGCCNACGTGCTTGCCTTTCTTCACGGAACCCATCAAGTTCAGCATCCGCCAGCGGCTCAGCCGTGGCGCGAGGACCAGCACCGCTTCCTCGCGGTTCGGAGCCATGCCTGGGCAGACGCGGTATCCGCCCCCAAAGGTCTCACCCGTGCACGCCGCAAGGAGGGTAAGATCCACCGTTTCAGCCGGTCCGTCATCCATCTGGAGTTCGACATGACGGCGACGCCACACGGGGATGGTGGTGACGCCAAGCCACGTGTACTTGATTGGACCGTGCAGCCACTTTGCGCGGCGGAGTTTGGCTCTGCTGATCGAAGAGCTGATGCCGGCATCGGTTTCGAGGAAGGTCCAGCGCACGATGCGACCCTCTTCTTCGGCCGGTCCGTCCCANGGGTTGGCCTGAACGGGGTATTCGGCCGATTCAGGTGGAGCAGGAAACGCTTCGAGACGCCACGCGCCGCTGGGGCGGTCCACGCCTTCCTTCAGGAGGCGGAGTGCCCCCTCGAGGTCGTCGCGTGGGATGCCGTGCGTGATGGCAAAGTCGTTGCCTGAGCCGAAGGGAATCTGGCCGAGCACCGCTCCGGACCCGCGCAAACCGCTGGCGACCTCGTGCACGACACCGTCGCCGCCCACGGCCACCACCAGATCGCCTTGGCCGACGTGTCCAGCGGTCACGAGNTGGTGGGCATGCCGAGCCGCATCGCCTGGCCCTCCGGTNATGAAGGCCTCGACGGTCCATCCGTCGTTTTCCATCCGACGGCGCACGTCAGGCCACGCTTTGCCGCAGCGTCCGTCGCGGCTCGCGGGATTCACGATCACGTGGACTTGAGCCATGTTCGGTGAGTGGGCGCGAAGAGGATGAAGGTTCGCGCCCAAAGGCGAGGGCTCATGTGGGAGAAGCAGAAGCCACCACCGTCGCGATGTGGTCTGAAGGCGAGGCTGATTTCATGCGGCGGGCCCTTGAGGTCGCTGAGCGAGGTCAAGGTCGCGTCAGCCCGAACCCACCCGTGGGTTGCGTGCTCGTGAAGGACGGCGTAGCCATTGCAGAAGGGTGGCACGACCACCTTGGCGGGCTTCACGCTGAACAGATGGCCATCCATGATGCCGAGGCCCGTGGCGTGCCCACCAACGGGGCCACAGCCTACGTCACCCTCGAACCGTGCAACCACTTCGGAAGGACGCCTCCGTGCACNGAATCGCTCCTCTGGGCTGGCATCCAGCGGGTGGTCGTCGCCCATCCTGATCCCAACCCAAACGTGCGCGGTCGGGGAACGGACGTGCTGCGTGAGGCGGGCCTCGAGGTCGAGGTTGGCCTGCTGCAGCCCGAGGCTGCAAGGCAGATGCGCTCCTTCCTCCATTGGTGCCATCATCGACGCCCATGGGTGACCGTGAAGGTGGCCGTGGACGTGAGCGGCTCTGTGGACGACCGATCGGGTACGGCCGCTCGGTTCACGTCCGAAGGCTGCCTCGATGAGGTCCACCGCCTCCGCCAACGCTGTGATGCGATTTTGGTCGGCTCAGAGACCGTGCTCCGGGACAACCCGTCGCTGACCGTGCGTCGCGTGGAGCACGAGCGACAACCGATGCGCGTCGTCCTCGACGGCCGTGGGCGCATCGAGCAGCATGCGACCGTGCTGACCGACGGCGGCGCGACGATGCACCTNACCGGCGANGTGGATCTTGNGCGGCTCTTGGACCAATTGGGCGANCANGAGATGCAGCGCTTGCTCGTCGAAGGCGGGCCAAGCACGGTNCACCGTTTCCTTCAGGCCGGGCTGGTCGACGAAGTCCTCCTCGTGCACAGCACAGTGGAGCACGCCGATCCGGTCCCCTCTGGGCTTGATGACGACGCGTTCCGCTCGGCCGGTCTCGAACAGCATGAACCCCTAACGTGGGGGGAAGAACGCGTTGACGTGTGGCTTCGCGCTTGAGCCTCAACGGGACAGGCGGAGCGCACATGCCTCCAGCGCCTCACCATCGGCGCGCAGGCTGCGGATGTAGGCAGGGACGCTTGCGGTTGAGGTCTCAAGATCNACGAGGTCACCGACCCATTCCACCTCGGTGGTCGGGGGNGCAGCGTGCTCGTCGACCTCATGCGCGGTCCAAACGGAGCACTGCGAGCCGTCCTCNTCCGCCACTTGACGGTACCAGGGGAGGTCAACAGGTTCCCTCGCGAGGTTGTGTCGTTCTGAATAAAGAACAATGCAATCTGCATGAACGGTTGGCCATCCGGCATCGTTGAGCCATCCAAGGGCAATCTCGTCCTCCGCGCCGGGTTGGAACCACACCANCGGAGGCGTCTCGAATGGCGTCATGAGCAAGCGCCGCACCTGTGCTCTGGCCCGCTCTGGAGCCAGAAACAGCACCGCTACCTCGAGCGGCGTCCCAGGTTCCGGCGAATCACGGATCGGCACACCGTCGATGCAGGCACCAGCATCACGTGGATGAACGGGGACGACGCGCCAGCCACGCTTACGCAACTCGGGAACCGCGGTGTGCGACGTTCGTTCTGCGTTCAGACCAGCCCCAAAGACGTGAATGGACGTCACGCCAAGGAGGGCTGGAATGAGATCAGGAGAAGCATCCATGCCATCGCCTCAGGGTTGGAGCCGTGCCTTCGTCCACGTGCCGTCGTGGTGCGTCAATCGGATGCGATCATGAAGGCGCGCGGGCCGACCGGCCCAGTACTCGACCTCGTGGGCATGGAAGCGGAAGCCACCCCAATGCGGTGGACAAGGCACGTCGGCTTCTTGGAAGCGGGCATGCACCTCGGAATGCTTGGCTTCGAGCGCGTCCCTGTCCTCGATGGGCGANGATTGGTCGGACACCCACGCACCGATTTGCGAGGACCGCGGGCGGGTGGCAAAATAGGCCTCAACCTCNGCTCGCTCCAACGGNGTCACGTGACCCGTCAGACGGGTTGAGCGGTCCATGTCNGGCCACCAGAAGGTAAGNGAAGCCCGTGCATCGGCGTGAAGTTGGTTGGCCTTGTCCGAGGTCAAGTTGGTGAAGAAGCGAACCGTGGTGCCGTCCACGCCTTTGCACAGGACCATGCGGGAACGTGGGGCGCCGTCNGGCCCCANGGTGGCCAGGCACATCGCTGTGGGGTCGCTCAACCCNGCCTGTTCTGCATCGTGNATCCACGCCTTCAGCAGNTCAAGCGGCGCTGCGGGATCGACCGCGGCNGGGTCCAACTCGCCGTCGTACTCCTCACGAAGNTGGTCCATGCGNNTCGGTCCGAATCGGCAGGCCTTGAACCCCTGTTCGTCCAACGCTGAGGAACAGGCGTTCAAGTATGCACCCCGAAACATCACANCATGGCTTCTGTGCTNGTGGTTGGTGCCAGCAGCGACGTGGCCCACCGGTTGATTCCCGANCTTCTGGCCGCAGGTCACACCGTCACCGGGCTCGCCAGGGACGCGTCCCGTCTTGCTGCGTTNGAGCACGAGCGCTTTCATGCCGTGNTCGGTGATGCCCTCGACCAGACCGTGCTCCAAGACGCCGTGGCTCAAGCCTCAGCCGAGGAACCCGTGTCCATGGTCGCCCACCTNGTGGGTTCCATCGTNATCCGACCACCNCACGCCATGAAGATGGATCAATTCAACGAGGTCATCGCCACCAACCTNGGCAGTGCCTTCCTCACCTTGTCCGTGTGCGGCAAGGCCATGATGCGGACCGGTGGCGGGCGGATGGTCTTCACCTCNAGCGTGGCCGCTGGNCTTGGCTTGGTGAACCACGAGGCCATCGCAGCCGCCAAGGGCGGCCTCGAAGCCATGGTCCGCTCCGCAGCGGCCACCTACGCCAAGCGTGGCCTGCGCATCAACGCCGTCGCACCTTCACTGACCGAGACCCGGTTGGCCGAACCCATGCTGCGCTCAGAGGCTGCGCGTGCAGCGTCCGAGGCCATGGTGCCAATCGGCAGGATCGGCCAACCCGAAGAGGTGGCCACGACGATGGCATGGCTGCTCGAGGGCGCGCCGGACAACCTGACCGGTGAGGTGCTGCACGTGGACGGTGGCATGGGCCGCGTACGGGCCATGGGGTGAAGGCATGGACGTGGGCGTCGTCGGTGGCGGATTGGCCGGATTGGCCACCGCGAGNGCGCTGCACGCCGCNGGTCACGCGGTGACGGTGTACGAAGCCGCTGCACAGATCGGTGGCCGCATGGGNACCGTCACGATGGANGATCATCCCGTGGACGTCGGCTTCCACGTGCTGCACACCGCCTATCCCGCGTTGCGCCGATGGGTGGACCTTGACNCGCTCGATGCCGTCGCGATGGNCCCGAGCNCCGAGGTCATCCTGCCGAGCCAAGGAAAGCGCCTCCTGCTGGGTGATGCCTTGCGGCGACCGAGCACCCTCTTGCCCACCCTGCGCAGCGTTGGCCCATTCAACGCCCTCCGCCTGCTGCGCTGGCGTCAGCGCGCCCGAGGTCGTGACATCGAAGCCCCGCTTGACCGCCCCTCACAAAGCATCGACGCCGGCTTCGCCAATCAGGGCTTCAGCAAGTCCTTGCGCCAGCGCGTCCTCCAGCCGCTTTTTGCCGGCATCACCCTGGACCCGGAGCGCAACGAGCGCGAAGCCTTCGCGACCTTCACCTGGGGTGCGATGGCGAAGGGGAACATGGTGATGCCCAAGGAAGGCATCGTTGCTGTTCCTCGCCAACTGGCCGCTCGCTTGCCGCCTTCAGTGCTTCGAACTGGGGCGGCCGTCGACGCCGTCGATGCCACTGGCGTGACGGTCGAGGGGTCGCGTCACGAGCACGACAAGGTCGTGCTCGCCGTCCCCCAACACGTGGCTGCGGAGTTGCTGAACATCACCACCGACCCGAGCGAGCGGCGCACGACCACGATGGTCTACGCCACCGATGCGGCCCCCCTTCAGGCCGCACGCCTGCTGCTGAACGGAGAATACGATCCGGCCACCTCGCCGGTGCTCCACGTGCACGTGCCGACCCTCTTGCACCCGCGTGCGGACGGTCAGCACCTCGTGGTCGCCACCTTGCTCGGAGAGGGCGACCACACGGCCGAGGACGTTCAGGAACGCCTGTTGTCGTGGTTCCCCGACGCTTCCACCTGGCGCTTTATCGGTCGGACCGACGTGCGTCATGCCCTGCCCACGATTCCCACCCATCACGTCGGACGCGACCACCTTCCGGTGGACGTCGACGGCGTGCTCCTTGCGGGAGATCACACCACGCACCCGTCGGTGCAAGGCACGCTTCGCAGCGCTGAACGCGTGCTCGAAGCGCTGGGTGTACCGCTCCCGCAGGGACCGCAGGACTTGGAGCGTCCTGCAGCGGTGGAGGTGACGGCATGACCTGGCACAACGTGATGAAAGCGAACTGGAAGAAGGACCGCACGGCGATGAAGGTCGTCAAGGGGAAGATGGTGATGATCGGCCGCAAGCACGGCGAATACTTCGCCACGCAAGCCCTCTGCCGTCACATGCGCTGGCCGTTGGCCTGGGGTGCGAAAATCACCGACGAGGGCTGCGTGCGCTGCCCGCTCCACCAGACCACGCACAAGATCGAAGACGGTTCCTTGGTGGAGTGGTCCCCCTTCCCGCTGGTTCCGGCCTATGGGAAGCTTGTTGGGAAGATGGTGAAGCCGAAGGACCTCGGCGTCTACGAAACAAAAATCGAGGACGGACGCCTCTGGGTGGACCTGCCCTAATCACGGATCTCCCAGGCCCATACGGTGATCTTCCCGCGTGGCCCTTCGCGCTCGTCGACGGGGTGAACATGTTCTGCACGCCGCAAGGCGCGTTGCAGTTCGTGGACCCGCACCGGTCGGCCTTCGGCCTCAAGGGCGTCGATGATCTCACGGGTGCTCATCGGCCCCCGTTCCTGCAGCAGGAGGTGAATCCACGTCACCGCTTCGCGGGTGATGCGCTTTTCCTCCGTCCAGCGGCGCCGCGCCATGCCTCGGTTTTGCGGCAAGGGACCATGACCGTTTGCTCCGCACCAGCGTGGTGGGCAAACACCGCTTTTCAGGCGGCGCGATGCTGGTCAACGCATGCCAGAGGGTCCTGAAATCCATCGCGCAGCGGACCGACTGCGCAAGGCCTTGGTTGGCAAAACGCTGCTCGAGGTGCAGGCCGAGCACCCCGCCATCGCAGGACGGCTCGACGGCTGGGTCGGGCGTGAAGTGGAATCGGTGGACGCGCGCAGCAAAGCGATGCTCATCCGCGTGGGCGATCACGTGCTCTACAGCCACAACCAGCTCTACGGACGGTGGACGGTCAACCGGGCAACGACGGCACCTCCAGATTGGAACCGGGCGCTTCGCGTGGCCTTCGTCAACGAAACGCACGCGTGTCGGCTGTGGTCCGCCAGCGACGTGGTGCTGCTCGAAGCATGGGAAGTGGAAGGTCATCCCTACATCGCACAACTGGGACCGGACGTGGCCGACCTGCGCACCACCGTAGCAGAAGTCCGCGTGCACCTCGAGGAAGCGCGCTTCCAGCGGCGTGGGCTGGCGGGGCTGCTGCTCGATCAGCGCTTCCTCGCCGGCGTGGGCAATTACCTGCGCAGCGAAATCCTGTTCGAAGCCGGTTTGGACCCTTCGCGGCGCGTGGGCCAGTTGAACGAAGCCGAGAAGGACGCGCTGGCCGAAGCCGCTGTGGCCATCACGCACCGTGCTTACCACCAGAAGGGCGTCACGGTGGACATGGCGACCTTCCAAACGATGCGCGACAACGGCGTGGCGCGGCGCAGTGCGCGGCACTATGTGTTCCACCGGGACGGCATGGCCTGCCACCGCTGCCAATCGACGATTGTGCACGGACGGGTCGGTGGGCGACGGTTGGACGTCTGTCCCGCTTGCCAAACCTGAACCGAGGATCGTCAGGACTCACGCTTCGCCAAGGCCGCACAGGCCAACAGCAAGCCGAGCATCATCGAGGCGCCCGCGTTCAGC
>NZMM01000031.1 GCA_002694585.1 Methanobacteriota archaeon | reverse complement strand
GAGCGAACATGCGCTGCATGCGGCGACGCCACCACGCGAAATGCTCGTCCTTGTGCGTGTTCCAATCGTACAGCGGCGTCCCCCAGCGCTGACCGTCTTCAGAGAAGTAATCCGGGGGAACACCGGACACGACGGTCGGCTCGCCCGATGCGTCGAGCAAAAAGCGGTCGGGCGCCGCCCAAACGTCCGCTGAATCATGGGCGACAAAGAACGGAATGTCCCCAAAGAGCTGGATGCCGTGGGCTCCGGCCGCGTCCCGCATCCGCATCCAATCGCGGTTGAACTGCGCCTGTTCACGCACCACGTCATGGATGGCGGCCGCATGATTCGCGTCGAGGTGCGCCATGGCCTCGGGCTCGCGATCGCGAAGGGGTGCCGGCCACGCCGTCCAGGGCGCGCCTCCATGCTGATGCTTCAGCACGGTGAAGCGTGCCACGTCAATGGCCCAGTCGCCCTCAGCCGCAAGGAAGGCGTCCACCTCGTCATCCGTGACCGCCTCGCCCGCCGGGTCGATCAGGGCCGACCACCCGGCGAACGCAGAAGGGGCAGCGTAGGGGCTGCCGTGTGGGTCAGGAGGATGAATCGGAAGCATCTGCCACACGCCAACGCCCATGCCGTGCAAGACGTCGAGGAAGCGGTGTGCCCCATCTTGACCGAGATGGGGCGCAGGCAGGCTGGTCAGGTGACAGAGGATGCCGGTACGCCGCTGACCGAGCATCGGGCCACCTCAACCGCGAAACTGACCGTAGAAGTGCATGTAATCCTGAATCATGCGATGACCTGTGAAGCCCGCACTGGCCACCATCGCGTGGCGCATCACGTCGTCCCACGCTTCACGGTCGCCCGTCCACATCGGTAGGACCTCATGCTCCAGCACGGTGTAAAGGGCGTTGACGTCGCGCTCGTCATCACGGTCGTCTTCCTGCGCTCCGATGGCCCAGCCGTTCACACCGTGGATGCAGGCTTCAGGCCACCACCCGTCGAGGATGCTGAGGTTCGGTACGCCGTTCATGGCCGCCTTCATGCCGCTCGTGCCGGAGGCTTCCATCGGACGGATGGGGTTGTTCAGCCACACGTCCACGCCGCTGGTCATCGCCAAGCCGGTGGCCATGGAATAATCCTCGATGAAAGCCACCGGGATGTCGTCGGCGACCGCTTCAGCCCCCTCGAACACGGAGCGGATCAGGTCCTTACCGCCCTCGTCCTTAGGATGGGCCTTGCCCGAGAACACGAACTGAACCTTCCCTCCCGCGATGCGGCGGAGGCGTTCGAGGTCGGCGAACACGAGGTTAGCACGCTTGTAGGTGGCAAAGCGCCGTGCAAAACCGATGGTCAAGCGGTCGGCGTGCAGGGTCACGCCCGTTGAGGTGAGGACAAGGTCGCGCAACGCGGCGCGGTTTTGTTCCCGGGAAGCGCGGAGGGCATCGGTCGGAATGGATGCAGCCGATTGGAGCGTGTGGGGGTTGGTCCTCCAACCGCTGACGTGTGCATCGAACAAATCGGCGGTCGCCGCCCCGGTCCACGTCAAATGATGCACGCCGTTGGTGATGGGGTGAATCGTCACGTGGGGGAACATCGTCATCGCCACGTTCGCGTTCAGCTTCGACACGGCGTTCACCGCCCCCGCCAAGGCGATGCCAAGGTGGCTCATGGAACAGGTCACATCGTCGCCGCTCAGGGCCTTCGCATCCCGTGGAAGCAAGTCGCCAAGCACGGCTTCAACGTCGGTCCAAGGGAAGCGGTCGTGCCCTGCGGGCACNGGAGTGTGGGTGGTGAAGAGGGTGCGTGCGGCCAGCTCGTCGCGGCTCCAGCCTCGGCGGAGCATCTCAAGCGCTGCGAAGGTGCAGTGTCCTTCGTTGAGGTGGAGTCCGTCGATGGAGGTGCCCAACGCGTCCAGCGCGCGTACGCCGCCCACGCCGAGCAGGTACTCCTGTCGGATGCGCATCAGGTGGTCGCCGCCGTACAGGCGGTCACCAAGGCGGGCGTGTTCGGCCGTGTTCTGACCGTGGCGGGTGTCGAGGAAGTACACGGTGACCGAGCCACCGCTGGCACCCGCGAGGTCCGTTGCCCACACCTTGGCGTGCAGCGTNCCCCCGTCGAGCGGGAGTGCAACCTCGACGCCCGTGTCCTCGAGGTGGTCGCTCGGATCGATTTCGGGGTAGGTTTCGGTCTGGTTGCCGGCTGAATCGAGGTGTTGGCGGCCGTAGCCTTGGCGGTACANCAGGCTGACNCCGACCAGGTCGATGGAGGCGTCCGCAGCCGACTTGACGTGGTCCCCTGCCAGCACGCCCAGGCCGCCAGAATACGTGTGCAAATCGGAATGAAGGCCGATTTCTGCAGACAGGTAGGCGACGGGCATGGGNGGTCCTCCGGAGGCGTCAGTTTCGCCCCGTGCTGCCGTCCTTTAACCCATTCTCAGAGGGGAAAATCCTTCTCACATCGAACGCATGGAGTGAACATGGCCAACGGAGTGCGTCGTACCGGCACATCTGTTCTTTTGTCGCTCCTCTTTCTCTCATCNACCATGCTCTCCATGGTCGCTGGAACCACACCGGACGACGTNAACGTGGACGGTGATCTGGGTGAATGGTCTGCGGACACGTTGATGGGCACCGACGCCAACGGCGTCAGCCTCCACCTGACGTGGAACGACACCCATCTCTCCTTTGGCTGGGAAGGCACNGACCTNTCNGCTTCGGAGGAAGGTGCGGACCTCTTCGTGTACCTCAACACCAGTGAAGGTGGCTCGGCCTTGTCGTCCGATTGGGGCTTCTCNCACGTTCTNCCGTTCGCGGCTGACCACGCTTTCGTGCTCGAAGATTCGTCNTACCATGCGGTCATGGCGCACGGCGCAAGCGGATGGTCCACCACCTACGAAGAGAACATGGCCACGGACGTGCACACCTTCCCAGGTGACCGCTACATCGGTTGGTCGGGCAACCAAATCACCGAAGTGTCCCTTCCTTGGTCGGCCATCGGTGACCCCACTCAGGTCGATTTCGTGGTGTGGGCCCAGTGGCAAGACGCGGGTCACGTCTGGACCGCCTTCCCGCCACAAAATCCGGCCACGTCAAACGGTGCGGAGACCTTCACGCACCTGTATCACCTGCCGNACCGGAACGTCTCGACCGCCCCTGCTTCGATGGAGGTTCAAACGGCCAGCGTGATCGAGAAAGCGGACGATGCACTCAACGTGGCCATCGTCTTCCACCAGCACCAACCGTACTACAAGAACAAGCTCACGGGAATGTACGAGTTGCCTTGGGTGCGCGTGCACGCGATGACCGAGTACGTCGATTCACCCGGTATCCTTGCGCAATACCCCGACACGAAGGTCACNTACAACCTCGTGCCCTCCTTCCTCGAGCAGCTCACCGACTACCACCGCAATGAAACGGCTGATGTGCACACCGATTTTGCGCGACGCGATTGGCCCACCAACGCCGACGGTTCCGTGGCCGGCTACCCCAACGCCACCGCCCTCGAACTGCACACCATGCAGTTCCAATCCTTCTGGAACAGCGGCTGGATCTACAACGTCTCAGAGGATGACCCNAACGCTTGGGTGGCACCGGCCAGCGAGCGCTACAAGGAACTCTACGACGCGACGCTCCACAACCTGAAACCGGCCACCATCATGGACGACGAGTTGCTTTCCCCGCAAGATTTGCTTGACCTCCAGGTGCTCTGGTACCTCTTCCAATTCTCACCCGATTACGTGCAGGGCGAATACGCCGCCTTCTTTGACGACCCCACAGGATACGGCGCCCCGCTGCAAACNGACACAGGGCTGATGGACCTCTTCACCCAAGGCCGGGACTACACGCCGGCCGACTTGGCCTACGTCATCGACCAGCAGCATGCGCACATGGCGAACGTGTTGCCCATGTACAGCCAGCTGGCGGCGGCGGGCCAAGTCGANTTGACCACGACNCCCTACTACCACCCCATCATGCCCTTGCTGATGATGCCGGGNTGGACCTTTGAGGACGGTATTCGCGTCAACAAGGACGCGTGGCCGNTCGATGTCGGTGGCCACCTGAGCACCGGCATGGACTTGTTCGAAGCGGAACTTGGCTTCCGGCCAACCGGGATGTGGCCCTCNGAACAAGCNGTCTCGCCTCCCATGGTGCAACCCGTGGCCGACGTTGGNGTGGAATGGATGGTNTCCGACGAGGAAATCTTGGCCAAGTCNACCACGCCGGGCGGCGGGNGCATCGACGTCGAAGACGCNNCGTTGCTNGCCACNCCGTGGGTGGTCTCNGGCGACCAAGGNGGTGANGTCGCGGTCATCTTCCGCGACCGGGTCATCTCNGATCGCGTGGCNTTCCAGTANGGTTCCATGACGCCCGAGGCNGCNGTTTCGGATTTCCTGTCCTACCTCGACGGTATTCGCGCAGANTTGCTCGAAGCAGGCGAAGACCCGTCNGAGCACCTGCTGACCGTCGCGATGGACGGTGAGAACTGGATGTTCATGTCCGAATTCCAGCACCACGACAACGCCCGCCCCTTCATTCACGAGTGGTACTCGAGGCTCGCATCCCACCCCACCGTGGTCACGACCACGCCCGGGGAGTTCCTCGCAGACGACCCGGACTTGCCACGCATCGAAACAATCGGAACAGGGTCTTGGATTGACGGAACGCTCAGCACCTGGGCCGGCGAAGCCGACGAAAGCTTGGCGTGGCAGCGCCTCGTCGAAGCGCGCCGGGCGCTGGTCGCCTTCGAGGCCGACAACCCCGACGATCCCGGTCTTGACCTCGCGTGGGAATCGCTCTACATCGCCGAAGGCAGCGACTGGTACTGGTGGTATGGCCTCGACCAAGACAGCGGCTACGACGAAATGTGGGACGTCCTGTTCAAGGTCCACCTGTCCAACATCTACCGCGCCATCAACCTCGATTTGCCGCCCTATTTGCAGGACCTCTGGACCAACCCTGCCCTGCCCGACGAGGCGGCCAGTGCGGTCATCGAGCCAATGATCGACGGCATCGCGCTGCCCGGTGAATGGGACGGTGCGGCTGTGTACACCGCAGACTCGGTCGACGGCGGTGGATTGGACATCGATTCCTTCCACCTGGGCTACGACGCGTCCAACCTCTACCTGCGCGTCGACATGCCAACCCCTGACGCGATTGAAGCACTCAATGAAGCGCGTGACCCTGACTTGGCGCTGTACTTCATGCAGCCCAACGCCCAGAACTTCAACGAGGTGGAGACGAACTTCAGGACCTACTACGGCAACCAAATCCTTGGCTTCCCGGCCAAGAAAATGGTCGCCTTCGACTTCGCCCAACTCCGCGACGACGGGCAGGCCAAGTGGAACCTCTTTGACGCCCGCGGGAAGGGCGAAAGTGCGGAACAGTGGGCCTTGAGCGGCACGTCCATCCTCGGAGGATGTGCGGCCGATGAGGTCTACGAATTCGTCATCCCGTGGTCCGATCTTGGGCTGGCGCCACGCTACACGACCCGCGTGAAGGTCGTCACCTCGTGGACGGATTCGTTGGCCTACGGTGACGGTGTGGACATGGAAGTCGCCCCACCTGCGCCGGCTGAGATTGTCTTGCCCGACTTGGAACAATGGGTCACCTTGCTGGAGTTCAGCGACGCGGTGGGTGATGAAACGGGGGACGGGGACTACACCTACCCTTCCGCCTCAGATTTTGCACCGGGAAGCGGTTTGTTCGATGCAACGTCGTTGAAGATCAGCCAAAGCGCTTGGAACGCCAGATTCGAAATTGGCATGAACGAAATCACCGATCACTGGAGCCTGGCCAACGGGTTCAGCCACCAAATCGTCCAGATTTACGTGGACCGGGGCGACCAAGTTGGCGGGCGAACGACCATGCTCGAAGGCGCCAACGCGATGGTGCACGACGATTGGGCGTGGGAGGTGGCCATTTCTGCCACCGGTGAGCCCGGAGCGGTCAAGGCCGTGGAAGCAGCCACAGGCGAAACCAGCGCGAAGGGCATCGAAGTGGATGGTGATGCGGAAGCGAACACCATCACCATCACCGTCTCAAAGAACGTCATTGGGCCGGACGTCGGTGACTACCGGTACGTGATTGTCCTCGGCAGCCAAGACGGGTTTGGAACTGGAAAGTGGCGTGACGTCGACGAGTCCGCCAAGACCTGGCGTTTGGGCGGCGGTGCTGATCCTTCGCCGGTGGACGGTGTGGATTACGACCCGAACATCATCGACGTGCTCTTGCCCGAGGGCGACCAAACGGCGATGTTGGCCAGCTACGACGTGGCCGCCCAGCAGCATGCCGTCCTGACCGGGTTCGAAATGCCGGACGTGGCGCAGCAGGTCTACGGCGCCTCCGTGGGTGAGGTGACCGCGTCCACGGCCGTGGTGCTGTGGTCCACGACCGTTGAGACCAATGCCTCAGTCGCGGCCGTCTTGGCCGATCAGCCACCAAGCGATTGGTCTGCGGTCGCCGTCGAAACGCCGGCCGCCACCGACCATGCGTTCACGGTCACGGGACTGGAGGCTGGACGTGCGTATTGGGTGCGCATCATGGTCGAGGACGGTGACCAAACCCTGTTCGCCGACCTGAACTTCACCACGTCAAACGAAAGCGACACGACGCCTCCTGAAATTCTCAACCTGGCGGTGGATGTCGTTTCAGGTTCTTCCGGGGCCATGCAACTGAAGATCACGTGGTACACCGATGAAGCCACCACAGAAAGCGTCGAGCTGTTGGATGCTGTGCTCCTGGGTGACACGGTTGCCCTCAAGAAAAACCATGAGATGGTGTTCATCCCGGACCCTGCCTTGACCGCAGGCACCTACACGACGACGGTGACGGCTGTCGACGCTTCGGGCAACAGCAACACGTCCACGACGTCCTTCACCGTTGAGGAGGAGGATGTGATCGTCGTGCCCGATGACCCAGACAGCGGTGGTGAGACGGCAGACGATGCGTGCGAGAACGGCGTGGGTGAGGATTGCCCCGCCTCGACCACCGGCCCGTCGTCTGACGTGCTGCTTGGTCTCGCGCTGCTCGTGGTGCTGCTCGTGGTGGCGGCCTTGGTCCGCACACGACGTGCGGAACAAGGCATGCTTGTGGACGACTACGCCNCCTTCGACGACGTNTCGGATGAANTNTGANGCTCANCGGAAGAAGGCGATGTACACCACGGCTGTGANCACAAANGCGGTCTGNATGGNGTACCACANCCACTTGCGCCAATTCGGCGCCATCCGGTCCGCNGTCTGCACCACCGCTTCAACCAGAAGATCTTCCTGGCCGGTCACCATGATCACATCCCTCCAAGCCGATTCATGATGACCGCTAGACCAGCATGGGCCATCGGAAAAAACAACAGCTCAGCGAGCGTTCCAGCTTGAAGAAACAAAACGAAGGTCAAGACCGCTATCCCGCCGGGGAACCAAGCACATTTCTTGAGGAGGGGGCGTGACTTTTCGCTCAGGGACAAGGCAAGGAGCATCACGCATACAGGAAAGGCAACGCCGGCCAACATCATGGCCATGATCGCCAAAAAACTCTCATTGCTTGTTTCGGTGAAGAAAAAAGCTTGAGCAGGGTTTGCCGTCGCCAAAAGGCCGGCGAGAAAAATGAACCCGCGCCGAGACGAACGGTGCATGACGGTGAGGCTTGACGTGCGGGTCTCAATCTGTCGTAACCTTCCAAATTTCCCGGTCATCTGTGGTTTATGNTGGTTCAANGATATCCCACCCAGAGCGAAGGTATGGGTGCCTTCATTCCTCCTCTGAAGAGAGGTTGAGGCTTGCATCATAGGTGGATTCGATCTCTTCAACGCGCGCTGCATCAAGNGAATACGAGGTGGCCAGCATCTCCAGCAAACGACGTTCTTCGNCCGTGACNATGCGGTCTTCCATGGCGGCGATGTACGCGTCCAGATACGCCGTTTCTTGCTCACTGTATCCGGATGGAATGAGCCTCGCCGAGAACCCGTCGATGAAGGTGAGAACGGGTCTCCGGACCACGAGGACGCCGACACCAATGACGAGTCCTCCATACACACCAGGCAGATTGAGGGCGCCTTCCATCAATTCACAGCCGACGATGAACAAGACGACGCCGGCGCTTGTGAAAAGCGCCGTTCCAAACGTCTTCCTCAGGTTCTCGTCAATGCCGAACACCGTGTCCTTCAGCGAAGCGTGGACGAACATCATGGCTTCGAAAGCGATGGCCAGGGGTGTGAAGAGGAGCGTGAAGGTCCAAAGGAAGTACATCAGCCGTTCACGGGGCGTGGTATCGCCGCTGTATTGCCAGATGGTGTTCTGAGCAAAGTCGACGAATTCACCTCCATTGAGCAGGGGGAACACGAGCAAGAGGGTAGCGAAGTAGGCCATCTGTCCCGTCACTTTTCCAAGAAAGCCGATGTAGAGGGATCGAGACGTCAACCTGCTCTTTTGATCAACGTGATCCAATTTCTCGCCCTGTTTCATGGACGATCGAAGCAAAAGGAGGGCGAAAACAGAAATCAGGGGCGACGTCAATGCAATCGTCCANAGTCCTGAGGGTTCGTCCACCACTTGGAAATCGTAGGGGCGNGAGCANGGGCCTATCGCTTCAGCACGTTCNATCATGGCCGGTGTGATTTCCCCCCACCAGGATTGAAGGGTGGGGAGGGCCCCTTGATCAACGGCCGCCTGCGTGCAAATCATCCACGCGGAGTTCTCAAACCGGAAGCCGTCTTGTGGCGAAATGTAAATCCAAAACAGAAGGCCAATGGTTGGTGCAAGGTACCACGCATGTTGTTGCAGTTGTGGGCGGTGNAGGAAGGACAGAGATTCAATTCGGTANTAAATTGGAAATGANAAATAAAGNAGCCANGAAATNACGTGTGAAGCGAAGAAGAAATTGATNTTNGCCCACCACAACGTTTCCCACAAGNNTTGCCANGGTGAACTGTACAGNAACANATCNGCNACAACCCACGAAGCCTTGAATCCTTCACACACCAAGAGGAGNGCCATGAAACGGTTCTCGGGCTTGGATGTGTCCGCCCTGATGACGAGGTAACTCANCCCGANCATCCAAAGGAGAACCACGATNGAAAAGATCGAAATGATCGCTGAAAAGCCNAACAGGGCCTCCGAAGANAAACGACGGGCGTAGTACTCCCCAATCGTCATCATGGTNCGNNACCTGTTTTCTCCAATTTAATCTCGCCGTCGAAATCTGAANGAGAAAACCNACCNGTCTTGTTTTNGGGGGGTGAGGATGAAGGGGTTGGGGGTTGTCANCAGTTCATGGGGCGTGTNCTTGTTTTNGGCGCTGGANTGGTCGGTGGATGGGTTGCGGACACCTTGGCCGCAGACGGTCATNNCGTGACGGCGGTCGACACAAATCCATCCGCTTTGGCCGCTCGTTCNCCTGNTGTGGTGGCCCTCAANGNTCCTGCCNCCGCCGNAATGGTGGATGAACACGCGCCTGATGTGGTGGTGAACACNCTTCCTGGGAGAATTGGTCACGGCATCCGTGCGGGGTTNCTCNAACGNGGGTGTGCCGTCGCNGATCTCGCCTTCACGGCCGANGACCCCGGTGTGCTTCACGACCTCGCCGTTCAGCATGGCGGGCGATTGGTGTGGGACATCGGTGTTGCACCGGGCATGTCGAACCTGTTGCTTGCGGAAGGGGTGCGGCGCCACGGTCGCCTGACNCGGGGCCGCGTGCGCGTGGGTGGAAACCCCGTGAACACCGACGAAGGGTGGAGCTACATGGCGCCGTTTTCCCCCTACGACGTCATCGAAGAATACACGCGACCCGCCCGTATCGTGCGTGACGGTGCCGTCACCACCGTTCCAGCNTTGGCGGAGCGGCAGCGCTTCAACGTCGAGGGGCGGGGAGAAATGGAGGCTTTCCTCACCGACGGTCTGCGTTCCGTGCTGAACACCATACCAGCTGAAGATTTGACTGAGGCCACGGTGCGCTGGCCCGGACACATCGACCGCTTCATCGAACTTGATGGGGCATTCGAAGAAGATGCNTTGGTCCAAGCGTGGGCTTGGGATGTCGGTCGTCCTGAATTCACGTGGATGGAGGTCGTGGCTGAAGGAGAAGGGAGCACGCGATGGATCCTCGACGACGAGGGCCGTCCAGGTGGATCATCCATGGCCCGAACGACGGGGGCCATCACCTGCGCCGTGGTTGAACATATGCTCGATGGTGGTGTTTCACCTGGCGTGCATGCGCCTGAAGCGGTCGGCCACGGCCTGTTGGAACGGTGCCTTTCGACCTATGCGAAACACGGGATCGTGCTGCGCGAGGTTTGATGGACGGGCGGCGTCTCTTGCGAATCGATGTCCGCTGTGCGCAGGGCCATGGCTGAGATGGGTTTGGCCGGTTGCTGCGCGTGGTGCGACGCACCGGATACCCCCGGCAGTGAGCGTTGTCGAGCGTGCATTGCCACGCANCGAACCGTCCGTGACCGATTGGCAGCCGGTGCTGACGCCCCAATCGACCAAGCCGCACGCCACCTCCTCAGCCTCATGGCTGAACCACATCGGCATGACCACGATCCGGTCCACGGGCCGGTCTTGAAGGAACAGATGCGTCGATTGGGCGTCGCTTCAAGGAATCACGCAGCCACGCAGGCCGATGTGGAAGCAGCCTTCGCCGCCAGCCGCGCGCGTGACAAAGGAAGCGTGGTCAGCAGCGTAAGCAATCGGNTGGGTGATGCGCNTGAAGCGGCCACNGCTCGCCAANTGGGCGAGGAGGNGTTCGACCCTGAACAGATCAACGCCGAGGCCAGGCGGACCATTCCGAGTCGACCCATCGCCACCGTCGACCGGTCGGATCGGTTGGGAGAAGACCCGGCNCTCGAGGCACGTATTTCGGCTGAACGAANGGCTGCCGAAGAGCCTGTGGAGGGTTTGCGAACCNTGGTTGAGAAAGCCCATGTCGAAGGGGCGATCAAGCGCAGGGANGCGTTGGGTGGTTTGCTTGATGAAGTCGGAGAACTTCTTGACGTTGATGATGAAGATTAAACAGTCGTCGNCTCAGNGGTTNATGNTATANNCATCAATCTATGCGAGNGNTGGTTGTTCTGTTCTTTGCCCATCTCTCACGGTTCAGATCGGCCGCCCGTCCAAGGTGTAGGCGAACCGTTTCGTCCCNTTCCCCTTGCTCTTGACGTGCACCTCTCCAAGCGGGCCAATTTCACCAAGCGAACGAACGTGGGTACCGGCGCACGGACACACGTCCACTTGGTCGCCGATTCGAATGATTCGCATCTGCTGAACTGATGCTGGAATCATGTCGACGTTTGAGCGCTCTGCACCGACCTCNTCGATGAGGGTCTGNCGATCTTGCACGTCCATNCTGAGNGGNAGGTCTTGAGCAACNGCGGCATCAAAAGCGGCACGAAGTGCCATGACCTCATCTTCAGTCATCGATACAGGCCGGAGGTCGAGACGGGAACGCTCCGCACCAATTTGATTGCCNACCGTTCGNGCGCCGTTGAAGAGNTCGTAAGCAAGCCCGCTGAGGAGNTGTTGAGCGGTGTGCATCCGCATGTGCGCGTGCCGNCGTTCCCAGTCGATGGTTCCCGTGACCTCATCTCCGACCTGGAGGTTGTGGTCTTCGGGAAGCCTGTGATGCACAGCGTNGCGTCCTCGGACATCGCTGACCGCNAGTGATCCGGTTGGGCCNGTGAGNTGCCCGAGGTCACAAGGCTGGCCGCCGCCGGTCGGGTAGAAGCGGGTTTGGTCCAGGACCACCTCCAAACCGTCAACGTCCGTAACGTTGGCCGAAAACGTCGTTGAGTACGTCTCTTCGAAAGATTCGAGGTACAACCGTCGGGTGGAGAGGCTCATGCTTCGGCCAAACGCCCTGAGACCATCAAGTCGTGCACGGCCTCAATGGCGCGCTGAGCNCACCGANCGGCGTTCAGTGGTTCATCCTCTTNGTCCCATAGCATGGTCATGGATTCCAGCGTAAACGGTTTGACGTTCTCGAGTTCAGTGGCTACCCTGGTCCAAATTTCNATGGAGCCATCGGCCCGCTGACCCATGTGCTCTGCGTCGACGGTTGTGCCTTCTGCGACAACGGCTCCAAACCATGAGCAAGCCTGAGCATGAGACAGCAAAGGAAGGCCGACGCCAGGAGATGGTTCAACCACGTCCTGATCGGCGAGAACGACGTGCCGCACATCAGCAAGGGGAAGCGTTCCGGTCCCGGCTGCGTACCATTCGCCCTCAAGCTGCTGAAGACGAACGCGGGTCGACGTTCTTCCGCCCGCTGCCGTAAACAGGTGAACAAGTCGCTTCACCAGCCATTGGCTGCGGCACGTGATGTGTGAGCGNTCTTGGACAGCCACGGCTTCTTCGAGGGTTGNNAGNGGCCAGTCGAGCACAGATGTGTCCCACAATCCACATCCCCCATGTGGGAATCCAAATTCCGCATGAGCGGTGGTCAACATGACGTTGTGCCCTTGATCTAAAAGAGACTGAGCTGCAGTAACAGCCACCAATCCGCTGCCGACCACGACAATCACGACAACAGCTCCATGGAAAGCGCATCAACCGGACAACTTGGGAGGCAATGATCGCACAAGGTGCACGTGGCATGATCNACTTCCACCAACCATCCACGAAGGTTCAGTGCATCAACTGGACACACCATGATGCAAGCGGCACAGCCGTAGCACCGGTCNTCGTCCACCTGGAGCAAGTGTCCAGTGGACGGCATGATAGCGACGAAGGTGTTCTCGTTCATGGATTCCACGGAATTTTGCTCGGCTNATGTTCGAGTGGTTCCAACAGTGTGTAATTTCCAAGAGAAAATGGCATGTGTTCGTAGACCCCTCTGTTTCCATTGGAAGGTGCATGTACGATGCAAGGTAGCGAAGTCGTCGAGAGAAGAATGTCGTATCGAAGACGTCATTGGAACATATAGCGAAAGTGGTCTATCATCTTCTGTGTTAAAATCTGAGAAAACGTTGGATTCGATCATAGAAATGAGGTCGAGTGGAAATGGAGGGGTGTATGTCCACAGATTCATGGTGGAGACCATCATCGTCACATCATGGTGATGTACGATCCAGGTCGAACGTCCACCTATCCGTCTCACCCACCTGAGCGAGGTTTCCGTTTTCATTGCCTTGGGGGTGGTGACGAAGTTGGAAACGTTGGTATCATGATGGAGGATCCAACAGGAACCAAACTTCTGCTTGACTACGGACTTGCACCGACCGATCCACCACGTTACCCAAACGAAGCACCTCGCGTTACGGATGCCGTCATTACACACTCACACATCGATCACCTTGGCATGGCGCCTTGGCTGGCAGCTCAACACGGCACCCGTCTCCATGGCTCGAGCCTTACCGCAGCCATTTCTGAACCGATGTGGTACGATTGTCACAAAGTGTCCTCCATCGAAGGGTATCCGCTTGCATGGGACAAACGTGACATCGATATCGCCGTTGCGTCATGGACGACCCATGGTTGGGCAGAACCATGGCGGCACGGCCCATGGACGTGCACGTTTCATTCGGCCGGTCACATCCCTGGCGCCGTCATGCTCCACGTTGATACCGGGCCATATCGTGTGATGTTCACGGGTGATTTTGACACCCGTGATTCCCCCCTCGTGGCCGGTGCTGAGCCCCAAGACGTTGACATCCTCTTTCTCGAGGGCACCTACGGTGGCCGATCGCATCCCGACCAGGAGGAAGAGCTCGAACGCTTCCTCACTCGTATCGACCAAGTGGTTGCTCGCGGTGGGACCGCGTTAATTCCAGCGTTTGCCAATGGAAGGACTCAGGACGTCATCATACGTTTGCACAAACATCGTCCTCACCTCAACGTGCACGTGAACGGCATGGGGAAACTCATTGCGCAACACCAGATGGAGCACGAACACCTCCTTCGCGATCCCGCAGCGTTGCGCAAAGCCTGGTCTTGGGTGAAGCGCATCTCGTCTAAGTCAGACCGCAAGCGTGCGCTCGATGCGGACGTCATTGTGTCCACCTCGGGCATGCTGGACGGTGGGCCAGCCCTCTGGTTCCTCAACCGACTTCGGCATGATTCACGCAACGCGATCCTGTTGACGGGCTACCAGGCGCGTGGAAGCGGCGGCCGCGCGCTGTTGGACACCGGTCGCTTGGAGATCTACGGCACCATGACGCAAATCGACCTCGAAATCGACCAATTCTCCTTTTCGACCCACGCCGGTCACGACGAAATCGTCGCTTTCGCCAAGGCGTGCAACGCGAAGC